>NZ_JBAIZF010000023.1:0-64558 GCF_036762875.1 [Clostridium] cellulosi
CTCAACTGGCTGTTCATAACCGTAAATATAATGCTTTTCCTATGCGTCCGCTTAAATGGCAGTCACCTAAAAAGGTACTGCATGATTTTTTGTCCCTCGGTGTAACATATCTTTGACAAACCTACAAGGATTGTCAAGTTCTGCCGCTGTATTTTAAGCAAAAATGTTTCGTTATAAGCGTAGGCGGCGGTAGTTCTATGATATCTTAAATGTGCTATAATTAAGTTAAATTGGAATTCTTTAAGCGAGGTGATTTTTACGGCTGCGAATTCTTTTAGGGAAGTCGGCGCTTTCGAGAGTAACCCGAAATGGGAAAAGATGATTTCGCGCGTAAGCTCCCTTTACAAGCGGGAGAACGATATAAGAAGCGAATTCTGGCGCGATTATACACGAATACTCCACTGTACGGCATACCGCAGGCTGAAGCATAAAACTCAGGTCTTTTATGCTCCCCAGAACGACCATATATGTACGCGGATTGAGCATGTCAACCATGTGGAATCGGTCAGCTATACAATAGCAAATTACCTCGGGCTCAATACGGAGCTTACCAAAGCCATATCAATAGCGCACGACCTGGGGCACGCGCCGTTTGGACACCTCGGTGAAACAATCATTAAGGAGATTTTAAAGGAAGAGGGTTTCCCGACCTTCTGGCATGAAAAAAACGGGCTCCATTTTGTCGACGATATTGAATTGCTCGAGGACAACGAGGGCTGCAGAAGAAATCTTGACCTGACCTATGCGGTCAGAGACGGTATCATCTCGCATTGCGGCGAGGTTGATTATAATGTCATAAGGCCCAGAGAAGAATATATCGACTTGTCCGAATATAACGCCGCCGACCAGTATCCGCCATATACCTGGGAGGGCTGTATCGTAAAGGTAGCCGACAAGATTTCTTATCTCGGACGTGACATCGAGGACGCAATGGCCCTTAAAATCCTCGAAAAATCGCAGATAGATGAACTGGTACACAGGCTCCGGTCAATCGGCAAGTTTACTAATCTGGATATAAGGGAGCTTAACAACACGATTTTAATGCACCAGTTCATAACTGACCTTTGCAAAAATTCAAGCCCTGAGAAAGGCATTTGCCTTTCAAGTGAATACTGCGAGCTTATGGACATAATAAAGGATTTCAATTATCAGAATATCTACAGGCACAAGAGGCTTGCCCCATATAAAAAATACGCAGAGCTTATCATAAGGCAGATATACGAGCTGCTGGTCTCGGCCTATGACGGAGAGAATACAACAAAAAAACTTGATAAAATGAAAACATATTACCCGAATTTTGTACGGGAGTTCTCCGGCTGGATAAACAAATATTGGGATGTCACAGACAGAACGGCCTCATCAAAGCTCAAAAACAAGGTTGTCTACCATGTAAAGGATGATATAAAGGATTACAAACTTGCCGTTATCGACTTCATTTCAGGCATGACCGACCAATTCGCCCTGCGCGCCTTTGATGAGATAGTGCGGTTTTAAATCGGTTTGCACCCTTTATTACGACAAATGCCGCTGCGGTCAGGAAAATTTTAATTTTCCTGACCGCTTTGATATTATGGAGCCTTAATTTTGAGGTGATGCAAATGCTCAGCACCCTTTTTTAATTATTGTTTGCTGTCTTGTGTTTCCTTTGAGCGTGAAAGTATATTTAACACTTCGTGGATTGCGTCGACTGGCGACTGATCCGGTTTAAGCTTGACCGAGATATAAGGCTTTTGGCCGGCGCTCACCATTACCCTTCCTCGGAGCTTGGACACAAGCACAGAAACGGCCTTGAAATCTATCTTTCCCGTAAACAGCATTATCATGTCGCCGCGCTGAGAAATCTCACGGATACCGAGTGCAGCCGCTGTGTTGCGGACAAGCGCTACGTCGACAAGGGATTTTACCGCCTGCGGCGGGTCGCCGAAACGGTCAATCAGTTCGTCGAGAACGTCGGACATATCCTCCTCGTTTCGGATATCAGCTATGCGGCGATAAATTTCAAGCCTCTGGTTCGCACTTTCGATGTATGTTTCAGGAATGTGGGCGGACACCTGAATATCCACCATACATTCGTTGTCGACCGGCGGTTTCTCGCCCTTTTCCTCCAGCACCGCCTCATTGAGCAGCTTTAGATACATATCGTAGCCGACGGCTTCCATGTGCCCGTGCTGCTGTGAGCCGAGGATATTGCCTGCACCGCGGATTTCAAGGTCGCGCATGGCAATCTGGAAGCCAGAGCCGAATTCGGCAAATTCGCGGATTGCCGCAAGCCTCTTTGTAGCGACATCGGCCAATACCTTGCCGCGTCTGAATGTAAAATAAGCAAACGCACGCCGCGAAGAACGGCCGACGCGCCCGCGTAACTGATGAAGCTGTGACAGCCCCATGCGGTCGGCGTCCTCAATTATAAGCGTGTTGCAGTTCGGGACGTCTACACCAGTTTCAATAATCGTCGTGCAGACAAGTATGTCTATATCGTGATTCAAAAGCCGCTCCCAAACGCGGGAAAGCTCTTCTTCGTTCATCTTGCCGTGGCCTATGCCAATGCGCGCGTCGGGAATAAGCGACTGTATCTTTGCCGCTGTGTTTTCTATTGACTCGACGTGGTTATGGAGGTAATATACCTGACCGCCGCGCCTTAATTCCTTGCGGATAGCGTCGGCGATAACGCCCCAGTCGTGCTCAAGGACATAAGTCTGAACAGGGTGCCTGTCCTGCGGCGCTTCCTCGATTATCGACATGTCGCGGATACCGGAAAGGGCCATGTTGAGCGTCCTCGGTATCGGCGTTGCCGAAAGGGTCAGCACGTCAACGTTTTTAAACTTTTCCTTGAGTTTTTCCTTATGCGCAACGCCAAAACGCTGTTCCTCGTCTATAATAAGCAGCCCGAGGTCGCGGAATTTTACGTCCTTTTGGACAAGCCTGTGGGTACCAACAACAATGTCAATCTCTCCTCGCGCCAGCCGCTTGATGATATCGGCCTGCTCCTTTGGAGTCCGGAATCGGGACAGAAGTTCGACGCGGACCGGGAAACCCTCGACACGGCGGGTTACGGTTTGGTAATGCTGCCACGCAAGGATTGTGGTCGGCACAAGCATTGCGCACTGTTTTCCGCTCATCACGCATTTAAAGGCGGCGCGGAGCGCTACCTCTGTCTTGCCAAATCCGACGTCGCCGCAAAGCAACCGTTCCATCGGCACCGGTTTTTCCATATCGTTTTTGATTTCGGCGGCGCAGCGGAGCTGGTCATCCGTTTCTTCATATTCAAAGCGCTCCTCAAACTCCCGCTGCCATTCATTGTCCGGTTCAAAAGCAATGCCCTTTATCTTCTGCCGCTCGGCATAGAGTTTGATGAGCTCTTTCGCCATATCCTTGACGGCGGCGCGGGTGCGGGACTTTACTTTCTGCCATTCCGCTCCGCCCATTTTGCTCAGCCGGACGGTGCTGTCTTCTCTCGCCCCGATATATTTTGAAACAAGGTCAAGCTGAGTTACCGGGACATAGAGCGTATCTGTTCCGGCATACCTGATCTTTATATAATCCTTCACAACGCCTTGTACTTCGAGCTTGTGAATACCTTCATAAATGCCGATACCGTGGGTGGAGTGGACGACATAATCGCCCGGAACCAGCTCGGACAGATTCCTTATCTGTTTGCCTTTTTTAAACCGCCTTACTGTGTGCCTTTCCGCGTTTATATGCCCGTGGGTTATTACGGAAAAGGATATAGACGGGTACTCCATTCCGGCGGAAAGCGTTCCGGGCAGGACAAGAACTGTCCTCGGCGGAGGCGCTTTTATATTGTCCGCAGAAATTTTGCTGCCGCCGTAGACGGTTATGCCTTCGTCGATTAAATCATGCACCAACGCTTCACAGGAACGGGGAGTTCCGCCGAAAACTACTGCGGAGCCGCCCTTGTCCATTATCGTTTTCAAATCTTCCGTCAGCAGCGACAGATTCCCGCCCCAAACAGAAAGCTGCTTTGCCGTAAAATGTATCACGTCTCGGACATTGGTTTCATATGACGCCCGAACAAAGGTGTCAAGGTAAACAGCGCCGCGCTTTTCAAACAAAGATTCGAGTTCGGCCATACTGATGTAATACCTGTCAAGCCCTTTGCACAGTACGCCGTCCTCAAGCAGCACTTTCACATCTTCCCCATGCTGCCACAGCGTATTCTTCGCACGCTCATAAGTCCGCGACGGCTCGCTGACAAAAAGGATGGCGTCCGGCGCGTATTCAAATATGGTCGCCGGCTTTCCGCCGTAACAAAGCGGAAGGTATCTGTCGTTTGACGGGAGCATTGAGCCTCCGCGCAGCCTCTCTATATCCTTGGAAAGTGACTGTATGGCCTTTTCCGCGGATTTTGTCTTAAGGCCATTTTTGAGCGACTCGATTTTAGAAGCCAGGTCTTCCATTGAATCAAAAACCACTTCAACGGCCGGCGTGATAAGGATTGAGTCAACGCTCTCGAGCCGCCTTTGCGATTCGGTGTCGAAATAGCTTATCGTGTCTGGCTCATCGCCCCAGAACTCAATGCGGACAGGCCTTTCAGTATGCGGCGGGAATACGTCAATTATTCCTCCGCGAAGCGCATACTGCCCCATGCCGCTGACTTCATCTGAACGGACATAACCAGCACCTATAAGCGCTTGTACGACATCATTCAGCGAAATCTCAACGCCTCTTTTTAACTCAATTGTACGCTTTTTATATTCCTCTAAGGGGATGGTAAGCTGCATGACGGCGTCTGCGCAGGCAACGACAGCTTTAAAATCGCCCTGTGCCATGCGCCCCAGAACGCGGAGGCGCTCGTGCTCATATTCATGGGATACGCCCTCAACCTGCCGGAGCGTGAAGTCACGCGAGGGGAAGAAATACACACCGCCGCCAAAAAAGGTAGTAAGGTCCGACACCATCTTTACGGCTTCCTGTTCGTCCGGAGCTATGACAAAAACTTTCTTGTTCTTCTGTTCCGCAAGCGCGTAAACAGCATGGGCTTTATTGACTCCGGAAAGACCAGTTGCCGAAACATGGCGTGACAAATCGACCGCACTTGAAAGAGCGCGGAATTCTGGTAATTTGTTTAGGATTTCTGCTAAAAACTTCAATCAATCACCATCAGACGTTTATTGTAATCCATTTAATCAAAGTTAGTTAAAATCATTCATTGCCTTTGCCGTGCCGTCGGTTATGATTGTTTCGACTGCGGCTACGGCGCGGGTTACCGCGTCACTAATCAAAGCCGCGTCCTCTTCCGACGGTCTGGCCAGCACCCACGCGGCGAGGTCGTAGTCGGGGTTTGGTTTTCCGCCGACACCGACTTTGACGCGCGGGAAAACATCTGTGCCGGAAAGGTAGATGATATTTTTAATGCCATTGTGCCCGCCGTCCGAGCCCTTCGGTCTGACCCGGATTTTGCCGGGCGGCAGAGATATATCGTCATACAGGACTATTACATGGTCCATGGGTATTTTATAAAAATCAGCAGCGTCTCTGATAGCTTCTCCGCTGAGATTCATAAAGGTCTGCGGTTTCAGAAGAAGTACCCTATGCCCGCAGAGCATTGCGTCGCCGCAAAGTGATTTAAATTTAATCCGGTTTACCTTTGCCCCGCATTTTTCAGCAATCGCGTCGAGGACAGCAAAACCTGTGTTATGTCTTGTTCCTTCATATTCTCGTCCGGGATTGCCAAGCCCCGCGATTATATATTCAATCCTGCCGGGCGCTTCCTCTGTGTCCTTTTTTCTTTTTATGCCGAACATTTTATCCTCCAAGGGATTATTTTTTCCTGTTTTTCAGTTTTTTCTCCGCCCAGCCGTCAATATTCTGCTGCCTTGAACGTGCAACAGAAAGGGCTCCGTCCGGGATATCCATAGTAATCGTGGAACCGGCAGCCGTATATGCCCCGTTGCCGACCTTGACCGGCGCGATAAGGTTTGTATTGCAGCCTATGAAGGCGTTGTCGCCGATTATGGTTCTGCTCTTCTTGACGCCATCGTAATTGACGGTTACGACGCCGCACCCGAAGTTTACCCCGCCGCCGACGTCGCTGTCGCCGACATAGGTTAAATGGGCTATCTTTGTGCCGCAGCCGATATTGGAATTTTTAACCTCTACAAAATCGCCGATATGGACGTTTTCAGCAATGACGCAGTCAGGACGCAGCTGGGAGAATGGGCCTACTGTGACATTGTTTCCGATCTTGGAATTGCGAGCCTGTGAAGCATTGAATACAACATTGTCGCCCAAAACGCAGTTATCAATCAGGGAATTCGGGCCGATTTGACAGCCGATGCCTATTTTGGTCTTGCCCTTTATTATTGTCCCGGGCAGAATGACAGTGTCATAGCCTATTTCAGCGTCAGGGCTTATGCTGACACCGCTTATATCGGTGATAGTGACGCCGGCGTCAAACAGCTTCTCAAAAACTAGCTGCCTTGCGATATTATTAAGCTCCAAAAGCTGCTTCCTGGAGTTTGCCCCTGCGGTATATTTCATATCGACAATGCAGGTTCCGGCACGCAGCCCCTGTCCGCTGATTATTTTTACTGTGTCGGTCAGGTAGTATTCATGCTGGGCATTATCGCCATTGAGATGTGAGAGGGCTTCCAGCAGAACATCTGTTTTAAACCAGTAAGCTCCTGCATTTATCTCTTTGATTTTGCGTTCATCGTCAGTGGCGTCTTTTTCCTCAATTATGCCTTTGACATTGCCCGAGCTGTCTCGGACGATTCTGCCGTAACCGAATGGGTTATCTGCAATTGATGTTAAAATCGTCACGTCATTTTTCTTGTTTTTATGTTCAAGGTAAAAAGACTTGATTAACGAACTGTCAATAAAAGGCGTGTCGCCGTTGAGGATAAGTACATCTTCTGGTTTTGTCTGCTCAAGATATTCCCGGGCTTGCATCACCGCGTGTCCGGTGCCGAGCTGCTCTTCCTGAAGGACATATGTGTATTTCTGTCCGCGCTTGTTAAGGTGCTCCGAAACCTGGTCAGCGTTATGGCCGAGTACAACACAGATATTATCAATGTCTGCCTCTGTAACCGAATCCATTACCCAGTCAATCATAGGTTTGAAGAGCACTTCGTGCAACACCTTAGATTTATCCGATTTCATGCGCTTTCCCTCGCCCGCAGCGAGGATAACCGCGGCCGCCTTTCCCAAGAAAAACCCTCCTGTTATTGGCTATTAAAAGCCGATTCCTGATTTTAGGCAAGAATAATTGCCCTTGCTTTGGAACAGGGCCGCAAAATAAAATCAGCAGATTTTATTTGCAGACATATTCTCAGCAAAGGATTCCGATAGTTTATGTTTGATTTGCCTATTCAAAATTAGTTTTAAACACATTAATAATTATGGCAGTTTTGCAAACTAAATTCAAGAGTTACATAAACTTTTATACTTAATTGTAATCAAAACCCATAATAACTTTAAATTTACATTTAAGGTAGAATTTTATATCCTTCAACAGTATGTGTTAGGTTGATTTTGGAACCCATAAAACTGATTTTAGAAAAAAATTGAACAAAACTATGCTAATTTTTATAAAAATTCAAAGAAACTTATGGCATAGAAACCATATAAGTGTTATAATCTTATAAGGTTGTGCGTTATGGATTTTTCCATGCGCGTATCCTCTAATATTAAAATTTACAGGAGGTAATTTCAGTGAGCCACAAGTATGTCTATCTGTTCAAGGAAGGCACCGCTCAAATGCGCGAGCTTCTCGGTGGAAAAGGTGCAAACCTCGCCGAAATGACAAACCTCGGCATGCCGGTTCCACAGGGCTTTACAATAACAACAGAAGCCTGCACCAGATACTACGAAGACGGCAAAAAGATCAATGATGAGATAATGAGCCAGATCGAAGAGTATCTGAAGAAAATGGAAGAGATCTGCGGAAAGAAATTCGGTGACCCCGAAAATCCGCTGCTGGTATCAGTACGTTCTGGTGCCCGTGTTTCAATGCCCGGTATGATGGACACAATCCTCAACCTTGGTCTTAACGACACTGTTGTCGAGGGCCTCAAGAAACTGACAAACAATGAGCGCTTTGCCTACGACTCATATCGTCGTTTTATCCAGATGTTCTCCGATGTTGTTATGGGTATTCCGAAGTCTGAGTTCGAAGATGCTATTGATGAACTCAAGGCTAAGAAAGGCGTAAAGCTCGATACTGAACTCGACGCCAATGACCTTAAGGGACTCGTTACAACATTCAAGGGCATCTATAAAAAGCACCTCGGAAAAGACTTCCCGACTGATCCTAAGGAGCAGCTCATCGAGGCTGTTAAAGCTGTTTTCCGTTCATGGGACAACCCCCGCGCAAACGTATATCGCCGCATGAACGATATCCCGTACAGCTGGGGTACTGCTGTTAACGTCCAGATGATGGTATTCGGCAACATGGGCAACGATTCCGGTACAGGCGTTGCATTTACACGTAACCCTGCAACTGGTGAAAAGAAGCTCTTTGGTGAATTCCTGATGAATGCACAGGGCGAAGACGTTGTCGCCGGTATCCGCACTCCTCAGTCAATTGACCAGCTTGCCAATACTATGCCCGAAGTTTACAAGCAGTTCACTGAAATTGCAACAAAGCTTGAGAAACACTACCATGACATGCAGGATATGGAGTTTACCATTGAAAGAGGCAAGCTCTATATGCTCCAGACCCGTAACGGTAAACGTACTGCAACTGCTGCTCTGAAGATTGCTGTTGACCTTGTTTCCGAGGGCCTGCTCACTAAGGAAGAGGCTCTGCTCAAGGTTGATCCGAAGCAGCTTGACTCACTTCTCCATCCGCAGTTTGACGCGGAAGCTCTTAAGAAAGCGAAACCAATTGCTCAGGGTCTTGCGGCATCTCCCGGCGCTGCCTGCGGTAGAGTTGTCTTTACTGCTGAAGATGCTGAGGATTGGGCAAAGAATAAGAAAGAAAAGGTTATTCTCGTACGTCTCGAGACTTCACCTGAAGATATCGTCGGTATGGCAGTTTCACAGGGTATTCTTACCGTCCGCGGCGGTATGACATCCCATGCGGCTGTTGTTGCTCGTGGTATGGGTACCTGCTGCGTATCCGGCTGCGGCGCTATCAACATGCATGCCGAAGAGAAGTATTTCGAAGTCGGCGGCAAGATTATAAGAGAAGGCGACTATATCTCCATTGACGGTTCAACCGGTAATGTTTATGCTGAAGCTATCCCGACTGTCCCGGCCAGCATCACAGGTGACTTCGAAACATTCATGAAGTGGGCTGACGAGGTCCGCACACTGCAGGTCCGCACCAACGCCGATACACCTCGTGACGCAGAGCAGGCTTACAAGTTCGGTGCACAGGGCATTGGCCTCTGCCGTACAGAGCATATGTTCTTTGATCCTGACCGTATCTTCGCAATGCGCGAAATGATCGTTGCCAAGACTGAAGAAGCACGCCGCGCAGCTCTCAACAAGCTCCTTCCGATGCAGCGCAGCGACTTCGAGGCCCTTTACGAGGCAATGCACGGCCTGCCGGTAACTATCCGTTATCTGGATCCTCCGCTTCATGAGTTCCTCCCGAACAAGGAAGAAGATATTGTAGCACTCGCAAAGGATCTCAAGATTTCAGTCGAAGAGCTCAAAGAAATTATCAACGGCCTGCACGAGTTCAACCCGATGCTCGGTCACCGTGGTTGCCGTCTTGCGGTCACATATCCTGAAATCGCAGAGATGCAGACACATGCTGTCATCGAAGCTGCAATCAACGTCAAGAAACGTCATCCGGATTGGCCAATCGTTGCTGAGATCATGATCCCGCTCGTTGGCGAAGTCAAGGAGCTTAAGTACGTTAAGGACGTTGTCGTCAAGGTTGCCGACGAAATCATCAAGAATTCCGGCGTTGACCTGAAGTACAAGGTCGGTACTATGATCGAGATTCCGCGTGCTGCTCTCACAGCCGATGAAATCGCGAAAGAGGCTGAGTTCTTCAGCTTTGGTACAAACGACCTCACTCAGATGACCTTCGGCTTCTCACGTGATGACGCCGGCAAGTTCCTCGCTGACTACTATGACAAGAAGATTTACGAGTTTGATCCGTTTGCTAAGCTCGACCAGGAAGGCGTTGGCAAACTCGTCAAGATGGCTGCTCAGCTCGGTAAGCAGACCCGTCCTGACATCAAACTCGGTATCTGCGGCGAGCATGGCGGCGACCCGAGCACTATCGAGTTCTGCCACAATGTTGGCCTCAACTATGTATCCTGCTCACCGTTCCGTGTGCCGATTGCAAGACTTGCCGCGGCACAGGCAAAGGTTAAAGAGGGTAAATAAGCAATTAAGCCAATAATTGCTTAGCAACGATAAATCACCCGCCGGTTAAAAACCGGCGGGTGATTTTTGTCTGCAATAATAAAAAATGTTAAATCGGGGACACTTAGCATATAATTTTATATGTGTATTGAAAAAGCGCTGTTTTTGTTTTAGAATATTTTTGATTTGGAAGAAACTTTAAATAATACTGTCAGCAGAAAGGAATGAGGAAAATGGACGTTATGGAAGCAATAAAAGCAAGGCGCAGCATAAGGAAATTCAGTTCAAGGCCCATTGAAGAGGAAAAACTGTCTGCTGTGCTTGAAGCGGCAAGGCTGGCGCCCTCCGCCAACAACGCCCAGAGCTGGAAGTTCATCGTCGTACGGGATAAAGAAAAAATCAAGAAGCTGCAAGCAGCCTGTGGCAATCAGAAACAGGTCGGAGAGGCACCGGTTGTAATAGTAGTCTGCGCGACACGCCATCATAATATGACCTGCGGTCAGCCTGCGGAAACAATTGATGCTTCTATCGCCATGTCATTTATAATGCTCGAGGCCTGCGAACAGGGACTCGGCACCTGCTGGCTTGGATTCTTCTATCAAGATAAGGTCAAAGAGATTTTAGATATACCGGATGACGCAACAGTTGTCGCAGTAACGCCCCTCGGCTATCCCGACGAAAACCCTGCTATGAGGCCGAGAAAATCCGCTGCGGAGGTTATAAGCTTCGACAAGTTTTAATCCGCCTTATCTACAAGGGACATTACCGCATTGTAAATACTGGGCGCGCGCTTTTTTATGTTTACCGGCCGAAACGTTTTATCAGTCCATGCATGCATAGTTTCCCCTTTTACAATGATTTGGCCGCTCTCGGGGTCAACAATCTCATAATCAAAGAACAGCTTGACATAAGTTGCATTTGAAAGGCGCGTTTTTACGACATATTCCTTTCCATAGACGGCGGAGCTTATATACCTGCATTTGAGTTCAACTACCGGGAGGTAAAAGCCTTCTTTCTCAACTTCTGCATAGGAATAGCCGGCGGATTTAAAAAAATCCGTCCTGGCCGCTTCAAACCAGATTGGGTATACCGAGTGGTGCACGACTCCCATTTGGTCGGTTTCGGCATAGCGGACAACGATTTTTGTCTGTGAAATCATTTTCGACCTCCATGGATTATATGTCTTTCATTGTGACCTGTATTGTATTCGATAAAAACAGCATGGAAATGCTTCATTAGGTTAAACAGGCGGAACAGCTTTAAGAAGCTGTTTCCGCCGATTTTTTCTGCCGGATGACGAGGGAGGCATTTTAATTCCAATATAGGTGTGTACTGCAGGCAGATTATAATAACGGATTTTGGCAGGCATTTATATTATATCAAGTAAGGCAAAAATTATCAGCAGCTATATCAGCACTTACTCTGTTCATATTTTTGACGGACCACTGATTTCTCCGTCCATTTGCCCTGCAGATATCTTATGACGCTCGCCGCCCCTGTTATCAGCCATGTCAGCGCCGTCGCAATCCAGATTCCCCAGACACCGATTTGGCTTATCTTTGTCAGCGGCTCGGAAAGCCCGATTCTGCAAGTTATCTCTATGATACCGTTGATAAAGGAATATATCGTATCCCCTGCCCCGTTAAGCAGGCCCCTGGTTATGTATATAACCCCGAGCGGAAAATAACACAGGCTCGTAATCTTAAGGGCTGTGCTGCCTATTTCTATTACATCTGCCTCGCTGACAAACAGCCTCATTATGGGTCTGCCTAAGAATTGCGCCATCGGAAGCATACATAACGTGAAGACACCGATTATGATATAGCTTTTGCGGTATCCTTCTCTCACCCTGTCTATATAACCGGCGCCTATGTTCTGACCTGTATATGTGGAAACGGCTGAGCCAATTGAATTGTAGGGCTGTTGGACTATCTGCTCAATACGGGAGGTTACGGTAAACGCCGCCACGACGACGGAACCAAAGGAATTGACCACGCTCTGAAGAATGACGCATGAGAAGGCTATCATAGAGCTTTGAAGCGCTGTCGGCAGGCCCAGCTTGACGCAGAGCTGTATTATCCCGAAATCTGGCCTCAAGTAATCTTTCGGTATCTTGAAATGAGGATTTTTGACAAGTGCAAAGGCAAGGCTGCCAAGAGCCGCAGCGACCTGCGCTATAATCGTCGCAAGCGCAGTACCAAATACGCCCCATTTAAAGTCCAAAACAAAGAGAAAGTCAAGAAGAATGTTGACCACAATGGACGCGGTCAAAAAAATCAGCGGTGTGACGGAATCGCCCAGCGAGCGCAGAATCGCTGAAATGCAGTTATATGCGGCAATCGCTATAATGCCGATACTGGTCGTTTTTAAGAAAAGGTCAGAGTCGCCGATAATATTGTCGGGAGTGCCCAGCAACTGAAGTACCGGCCTTGAAAGAAAAAATCCCACTAAACTCATAAGCACTGCTGCGGCCAGCATTACATATACGGAATTTGCTATGGAGCGTTTTACGTATTCCTCGTCCTTGGCTCCAAAATATTGTGATATAATAATTCCGATTCCGGCTGACATGCCGTTGCACAGCGAAAAAAATAGAAATTGGACAGAACCTGTCGCACCGACAGCCGCTAAAGCGTCAGCTCCGATATATTTGCCCACTATGATCGAATCAATTATATTGTAGAATTGTTGAAATATATTCCCGATAAGCATTGGCAATGAAAACATCAGCAGTAACCCTACTGGATTGCCAGATGTCATATCTTTGATGTTGTTCCTCATACTTTTTGTCCCCATACTGCTGTTTTGAATGCAGGTTTTATGCATATTATAGCGCAGCATTATCGGGCAGACTAACTATTTTGTATTGAGTTATTGCTCATTTGTTGCTATTATTTAAGCTGATAGTTTATTTCGGATGTCAATATAAGGGGTATTAGGTTATATGCTTGACAGAAATATTTTTCAAAATCTCAATGAAGTAGGTTATCCCTTCATTCTATACTACAACAATTCTCCTGAGACATTCCCGCAGCATTGGCACAACTATATTGAGGTCATTTTATCCTATCAAGACTTCGTCCAGTATGATATCAACGGGCATTTGTATACGCTTTCTCCGTATGATATACTGTTCGTTTGGTCCGGAGAACTGCATGCCCTTGTCCATCAGCCACAGCCCTGCAAAGTGCTCCTGCTTCAGTTTGACTATCCCATAATTGGCAACCGGATTGAATTTCGCAATAAGCTGTACTTGTTTCACCAAGTGCGTCTGATAAAATCGAGTGAAAATCCCGCGCTGGCAGCGTCATTGGCTGAGAAATTGAACAATATAAAAGAGCTGTATTTTAGTTCTGATGATTTCAAAGAAGTCAAAATGTGTATTGAGCTTTATCAGATTTTCATGGCGTTGGGAAGTAATTTGTTGAATTCATCAGCTTTGCTGTCTTCGGAGACAAACTTAAAGCGAAACCGTGTAACCGAACGGATGGTTTCAATCTGCTCCTATCTTTCAAGCCACTGCACGGAAAATATTTCGATAGACGCCGCTGCCCGCCGCGCTGGTTTCAGCAAGTCCCATTTTTCAAGGCTCTTTAAAGAGTTTACAGCGGATTCTTTTACAAACTTTATGATAAAAGAACGGCTTCACAAGGCGGAAGAACTGCTTACTAATCCAAACCTGTCTATTACAGAGGCCGCTTTTAAGGCGGGCTTTAACAGTATCTCGACCTTCAACCGGATTTTTAAGCAGTATAAGCATTGCTCGCCCACCCAGTTTAGAAATTTATACAGGGCTTCACATACAGTATAACTGCAATATTACATAAAACTGGACAAAATATAACTGCCGCAGTATGTATTCGTGCTAAAATGGAAACTCAAGGGCAGCGGATTGAAAAAATGTTTGACAAACAGGTCGTTTTAGAAAATTTCAAACTATTATAGAAGGTTTAAATTAAGGTTTTTGTTTTATGGAAGATATAAAATGCTTACTGATAAGGGTTTACGGTATAGTCCAAGGCGTGGGGTTCCGCCCGTTCGTCTCTCGAATAGCCGCAAAGGCGGGTATACTTGGGAGCGTATGCAACAAAGGCCCTTATGTGGAAATCATAGCGCAGGGTGACGATAAACAGCTTGCCGATTTTTTGGCCCGGCTTAAAACGCAGGCGCCGGAACGTTCCACGATACTGAAGATAGAGACATCCAAAATACCGGCAAAGAAACTGCGCAAATTCGAAATTATTAAGAGTGGGCGCGAAAAAGGTGAGATCTTCGTTTCTCCGGATATAGCCATCTGCAAAAAGTGCAAAGAGGAATTATTCGACAAGGAAAACAGGCGCTATCTGCACCCCTTCATAAACTGCACCGCCTGCGGCCCGAGGCTCACAATTCTCGATTCCATGCCCTATGACCGCGAAAGAACGAGTATGTCGGAATTTCCTATGTGCGCCGACTGCCACGACGAATATACCGACCCAAAATGCCGCAGGTATCACGCCCAGCCCGTCTGCTGCAACAAGTGCGGGCCGAGGCTTTATATACCGGGCAGTGAAAAAGAGGGCGCTGAGGCGCTTATCTTTACAAGAGAGGTAATCCGGGGAGGCGGCATTGCGGCGATAAAGGGCATTGGCGGGTTCCACCTCTGCTGCGACGCGAAAAACGCCGAGGCGGTTTCCCGGCTGCGCAGGCTCAAGAACCGCCCGTTTAAGCCTTTTGCCGTCATGTTGAGGGATATGGAGACTGTGCGGCGCGAGTGCAAGACAGACGAGGCGCAGGAGGCGCTGCTGGACGGCCCGCAGAAGCCGATTATCCTCCTCGAGCGCAGCGGCAGAGGCGAGATATGCCCCGAGGTCGCTCCCGGCAACCCGAAAATCGGCGTCATGCTCCCCTATGCGCCTATACAGTTGCTGCTGTTTTCATACCCGGACGGCAAAGATATGACCGATTGCTTTGTTATGACAAGCGGAAACCCCTCCGGCGCGCCCATCTGCCGCAACGACGAGGAAGCGGTAAAAGAACTTTCCGGCATGTGCGACGTAATCCTTTCAAATGACCGCAAGATTAGGCTGCGCGCCGACGATTCCGTTATGGCGTTTTTTGAAGGGCGCCCCTATATGATTCGGCGCTCAAGGGGCTATGCTCCCCTGCCGGTCGTTCTGCCGCATGTCAACGACGGCAGCGTGCTCGCCGTCGGCGGCGAGTTAAAAAATACCTTCTGCCTTGCCCGCGGCAATCTGCTCTATCTGTCGCCATACATCGCCGACCTTGCTGACCTTCGGAGCGTAAAGGCGCTTGAAGAGGCTACGGCAAGGATGGAACGGCTTTTGGAGATATCCCCGCAGGCTGTCGCCTGCGACCTGCACCCGAAATACAACTCAACGGAGTTTGCAAAAAGCCTCGGGCTGCCCGTTATACAAGTCCAGCACCACTACGCGCATATTGCGTCCTGCATGGCTGAGAACGGGTTTGAGGAGGAGGTTATCGGCGTCGCCTTTGACGGCACCGGCTACGGCACCGATGGCACAATCTGGGGCGGGGAATTTTTAAAAGCCTCTTACTCAGGCTTTGAACGGCTGGGCAGTATCGCCCCGTTCCGTCAGGCCGGAGGAGAACTCGCCGTCAAAGAAGGCTGGAGGGTGGCATTGTCTCTCCTGCTCAATGCTTTCGGCTCGGAAAGCGCCGCGGGAGAAGCCGCCGAAAAGCTGGGGCTTTGTGATAAAACTGCTATAAGGACGCAGTTTGCCATGCTCAAAAACAACATCAACTGCGTAACCTCCACAAGCGCCGGCAGGCTGTTCGACGCGGCAAGCGCGATTCTTGGGATAAAAAGGCGCTCGACCTTTGAGGGAGAGGCTTCATCCGCCCTTGAATACGCTGCGGATAAAAATACCGGCTATAATTTTGAGCCAAACATTTCGACATATATGGACGGAAGGTTTATAATAGAGATTAGCGGCCTTATTAAATACCTTGCTGAAAAAGCGATTGAAGGCACTTCAAAATCATATCTTGCCGGCGCGTTTCACAGCGCTGTGGCGCAGATGGTGAGGGCAGGCTGCATTAAATGCAGGGAGCTTACCGGTATAAATACCGTTGCCCTTTCCGGCGGCGTTTTTCAAAATCTGCTGCTGCTTGAAAAATGCGTCAATTTGCTTAAAAGCGACGGATTTTATGTGCTTACCCACTCGCTTGTGCCGCCCAACGACGGCGGCATAGCGCTCGGTCAGGCCGCGGTTGCTTTAAATAAGCTATGAAATAATTAATAGAATGGAGATTTACTATGTGTGTTGGACTACCCGCAAGAGTTGAGGAGATTAACGACGGCATGGCCGTTATCGACGCTTCGGGCGCAAAACGGAAGGTTTCCGTCGAACTTATAAAAGATCTTAAACCGGGCGATTATGTGATGATCCACGCGGGAATCGCAATCGCCAAAATAACCGCCGAGGAAGCGGAGGAAACTCAAGCCATCTTGGAGGAACTTTATGCTGAAACAAAGTGACCCCGTCAGCATTATTAAAAACTACGGCGGGCCTCCAATAAGGATCATGGAAATCTGCGGCACGCATACCCATGAAATTTTCAGGCTGGGTATAAGAAATATTCTGCCGGAAAATATAAAGCTTATTTCTGGCCCCGGGTGCCCCGTCTGCGTCACGCCCACAGGGTTTATCGACGAGGCCTTGATGTTGGCTCTCAACTACGGCGCGACAATATGCACCTTCGGCGACCTCGTCAGGGTGCCGGGGAGCGAGATGAACCTTGCGGACGCAAGGGCAAAGGGTGCCAGGGTTCAAGTGGTTTATTCGCCCCTTGACGCCGCTGACTATGCTGCCAATCATCCCGGCGAAAAGGTAGTATTTCTTTCCGTCGGTTTTGAAACAACGGTTCCGGCAAGCTGTCTTGCCGTCAAAAAGGCGCAAAAGGACGGGCTTAAAAACTTCTTTTTGCTGACGGCCAACAAGACCATGACAAACGCCTACCGCCTGCTCGGCGGCAGCGCGGACGCTTTTCTCTACCCCGGCCATGTCAGCGCCATTACCGGCACTGAGGTATACGACAAACTGAAAGAGGAAGGTATCTCCGGCGCTGTCTGCGGCTTTACTTCAGGCGAAATTCTGGCAGCCATTGCGGTTATAATCAAAAAGCTCGGCGAAGGCGAACCCTTTGCCGTCAACTGCTATCCGAGGGTCGTCACCCGGGAGGGCAGCCCCGCGGCAAAGAAACTTATATCGGAGACAATGAAGGATTGTGACGCCGTCTGGCGCGGGCTCGGCGTCATCAAAAATTCCGGGCTGACGCTTAACGGCGGCTATGAGGATTTTGACGCGCGGCTCAAATTTTCCCTGCCTAAAGTCAAAGGCAAGGAAAACCCGCTGTGCCGCTGCGGCGATATACTAAGGGGCAGCTGCAGGCCCTATGAGTGCAGTCTGTTCGGGAAAGCCTGCACGCCGGGCCATCCGGTCGGCGCTTGCATGGTTTCAAGCGAGGGCACCTGCTCGGCATACTACAAATACGGAGGCAGCTTATGAATGGTATAATAACGCTTGCCCACGGTGCGGGCGGCAGACAGACTTCGGAGCTTATTGAAAGCGTTTTCAAAGCACATTTCAGCAATCCGTCCTTTACATCCGACGACGCGGCTGTGCTCGATTTTGCCGGCGGCAAACTCGCCTTTACGACAGACAGCTTTATTGTTTCACCCTGGGAGTTTCCGGGCGGGAATATCGGCAAACTGAGTATCTGCGGAACGGTCAACGATTTGTCCTGCATGGGCGCAAAACCGTTATACCTTTCCTGCGCGTTTGTTATAGAAGAGGGATTTTCTATCGCTAACCTTGAAAAAATCGCTGCCGCTATGGAAGAGACCGCAAAGGAAGCGGGCGTCAATATTGTGGCCGGCGACACAAAGGTTGCGGGAAAAGGTCAGTGCGACGGCGTTTTTATCACAACTACCGGCATTGGCAGAGTTATGGACGGGGCGTCGCTCTCCGGGGCGAACGCGCGCCCGGGCGACGCCGTTATCGTGACGGGCGACATCGGCCGCCACGGCTGCACTATCCTGCTCGCGAGAAACGATTTCGGCATAACGGCAGACTGCACCAGCGACTGCGCTCCCCTCTGGGGAACGGTAGAGGACATGTTCGCCGCAACAAAGAATATCCATGCACTACGAGACGCGACCCGCGGCGGCGTCGGCACTGTGCTTTATGAGATAGCGTCACAGAGCGGCGTCGGCATCCGGCTCAATTCAACAGCAATACCTGTTTCCGGCGAGGTAAAGGGCGTCTGCGGCATGCTCGGCCTTGAACCGCTCTATCTTGCCTGCGAGGGCCGGCTCGTAGTATTCGCGTCAAAGGACGACGCTGAAAAGTTAATTGAGGTTTTAAGGCGCGGCAAATATTCACAAAACGCCGCTATAATCGGCGAAGTAACGGAAGATATGCCCGGCCGCGTAGTAGTTGAAACCGAGGTTGGCGGGGAAACGCTCCTGCCGCCGCCGGGAGGAGAACTTCTTCCCCGAATCTGCTGAAAAATATTGATACACAAAACGTTCCGCAGGGCTTTTGCTGCGGAACGTTTTTATTTGCTGCATTGCGGGCGGATAACTTATATCCTGTTATCGCCCAAATTATAAAGCCTGCAGCCGTGTAAATTTGCGGCTGCAGGCCTTTTTTATCGCTAAAGTTATTCGCGGATCAAACGTTAAATCTGAACAGCACGACGTCGCCGTCCTGCATTACATAGCTCTTGCCCTCGGAGCGCACAAGGCCTTTTTCTCTCGCCGCCGCCATGCTGCCGCATTTTACAAGGTCATCAAACGAGACAACCTCGGCACGGATAAAGCCGCGTTCGAAATCCGAATGTATCTTTCCCGCTGCCTGCGGCGCCTTAGTGCCTCTCGTTATCGTCCAAGCGCGCACCTCAGGTTCGCCTGCGGTCAGGAATGATATAAGGCCAAGCAGCTTGTAGCTCGCCTTGATGAGCCTGTCGAGGCCCGATTCCTTAAGCCCCAAATCGGCGAGGAAAAGTTCCTTTTCCTCTTTTGACATATCCGACAGCTCTTCCTCTGTCTTTGCGCAGATGGGAAGCACCTCGGCGCCCTCTTTTTCAGCCTCCGCCCGCAGTTTTTGATAATGCGGGTTATTTTCAAAACCGTTCTTGAAATCCTCTTCGCTCATGTTCGCGGCGTAGATTACCGGCTTGTCGGTGAGCAGCGCCATGGGTTTGAGCATAGCGCGGTCATCCTCGCTTTTCTCCATTGCGCGGACGGGGATCCCCTTTTCCAGGGCGTCTTTTATTTTCAAAAGCAGGTCAAGCTCTGCCTGATACTTCTTGTCGCCTTTCAGCGCTTTCTTTGTCTTGTCGATTCTGCGCTCAACAACTTCCAAATCGGCAAAAATAAGCTCAAGATTTATCGTCTCCATATCCCGCAGGGGGTCAACACTGCCCTCGACGTGCATAACGTCTGTGCCCTCAAAGCAGCGGACAACATGTACTATAGCATCGACTTCCCTTATATGTGACAGGAACTTGTTGCCGAGGCCTTCACCCTTTGACGCTCCGCGCACCAGGCCGGCGATATCGACGAATTCTATGACAGCGGGAGTGACCTTCTGCGGATTATACATCTTTGCAAGCACATCAAGCCTCTCGTCAGGCACAGAAACGACTCCGACGTTAGGTTCGATTGTGCAGAACGGGTAGTTAGCGGATTCAGCTCCCGCATTTGTTATCGCGTTAAAAAGAGTGCTTTTGCCGACATTCGGCAAACCTACTATACCAAGCTTCATTGTGTCAACTACATTCCTTTCGGTTATATGAATTGCAGCGGCAGCAATTTCTCTATACAAAAAACAAAGTGCCGCCGCGGCACCGCAACATCTCTATTTATTATAATGGATAGTCAACCCATGCGCAACCGTCAGCTTTAAATATAGCCCATGATTCCTCTGACGGAGACCTCCGATGAGGCCAGTTTTATTGTTTTGCCGCCGCTTTCAATATTAAGCGTGCCGTCAGCGTTTACGCCGACCGCCTTTCCGTATATTTCACCCTCCGGCGTTATGGCCTTGACCTGTCTGCCTATGGTTATGCAGGACGCGGTGTATTCATCAAAAAATTCCTTCGGGCTTATGTTTTCGCGGATATCTTCAAGGCTGTTGAGTATGCCGGCGACAACCTTTTCCGGCTCAAGGTCAATCCCCGTCAGCATCTTTATGGAAGCGCCGTGGGGAATCCCCGCGTTCTTGAAAAATTCGGGCTTTTGGGTCAGGTTGACGCCAATGCCGCAGACCGTTATGCAGCCGCCGCCGGTTATTTTTGACTCGCACAATATACCGCAGACCTTTTTGCCGTACAAAATTATATCATTTGGCCATTTTATCTTGAATTCTTTGCTCTTGCAGAGATTATTAAGGGTTCTCGTTACTGCAAGGGCACTTATCAGCGACAGGGGTATACCGCCTGTGTCCTTATCCTTAAACAGTACGGATATGGCGGCCATCTGGCCTTTTGCCGCAGCCCATCCGTGACCGCGCCTGCCCTTTCCGGCAAGCTGGTCCATTGTGACAGCGGCGCTGCCGTTGGGAATATTCTCAGCCGCGTCCTTCAAAAAATCGTTTGTAGAGTTCAGCTTTTCAAAACAAAAAAGGCTTCGTCCCGTATATTTGGTTGTCAGCAGCTCTTGTATCTTTTGTTCTGTCAACTTTCTACCTCCACAATATTAAGTACCACGCCGGCGTTTGTTATGTCTATGATACCATAAGTAGGCGAGCCTCCTCGCGGATGCCCGAGGCTGCCCGGATTCATAATGTAAAGACCCTTTTCATATGTGGCAACCGGGATATGGGTGTGACCAAAGAGCACAATATCCGCCTCCCTGCGCCTTGCTTCGTTTATTACCCCATCTATGCCGAATTTCACATGATATCTATGGCCATGGGTGTAAAAAATACGCTTGCCGCTCACAACGGTTTCGCCCACGTCGGGCAGCTGCGACCCGAAATCACAGTTGCCTGAAACGCTAAGTATATTTCTGCCCCTTAAGTACAGTCTTATATCATCAACGTCGCTTTCGTGGTCGCCCAAATGTATAAACAGATCCGCTTTCGGCTGCTGGAAAATCGCACGTTCAAAGTTTGATATATTCCCATGGGTATCTGAAATTACTACAATGCGCACTATTCGGTCAGTTCCTTTTCTCTTTTTATCATTCATATTTTGCCGCCGGAAATTGCAAAATGTGGCGGCAGGACTTTATTTATTATAACCCATTTGAAAAGTAATGTCATACACCTTTAATGCATAATATGAAATGTATAGATATAATTTCAGACTCATTGTCTATTCGTTCAGGAGGTTTTTATATGCCGCGGAATAATTCAAACGACCAGCTCGGAGCTATGCTCGAAACAGCCGGAAGGAAACTCGGCATTTCCCCGGACGCGCTGCGTGCCGCTCTCAGCGATCCGAAAAAAGCTCAGCAGCTTGTCGGTGAAATCGACAGAAAAAGCGGCGGAAAAATATGCTCAGGCGGTATTGAATCGCTTGAAAAGATGGTTCGAAACAATCCGCAGGCCAGAAAAATATATGACGACATAATAAGGGGCGGAAAAAATGGATGATTTGAGCGGAAAGATAAACGAGATTTTATCAGACCCCGCAAGTATGGAGCGTATAAGAAAACTGGCAGAAATGCTCATGGGAACCGGGGGCGGCAGTCAAAATACCGCCCCTCCCCCAGAAGAAAAAAATGTGCCGGCTCCAAATACGACGAATAGCGACTTCCCCATTGACCCGGCAATGCTTATGAAGCTCAAAAGCGCGTTCGAAATGATAAATAGAGACGACCCCAGAATAACCCTTTTGGCTGCGCTCAAGCCGAACCTCAGCGCGGCAAGGCGCAAAAAAATAGACGACGCCATACATATCCTGCGCCTTTTAAGCCTTATGCCACTCCTGAAAGAACAAGGGCTGTTTAAAGACCTATTCTAACTTTAAACGCTGCTATAAAAGAAATTACCGGTCAGTTGACCGGCAATGAAGGGACTGATTATATGGCAAGGCACAATCCGGAATCGGAAGATGACTTTATAAGAATGCAGCAGGAAGCCATAAGGCGCGTGCGGGAAATGCAGCGACGGGCACGTGCGACCTTGGAGAACGCTGGAATGCATATCGAAAACAAAGACGACCCATTTCCTCCGCCGCAGGCCTACCCAGGATATGCGCGGGAACCTGAAACGCCGCATATGCCGCCTGTTGCTCCCGCTCCGCCGCAAAGCGCTGACAACCCGCCGGCAGCTCTTGCTGAGCAGAAAAAGCCCGAGCCTGTGCAAAAGCCTGCAAGCAGCGTTCCCCGCAAAAGCGGGATAAACTTTTCACTTGACCACGACCAGCTGCTCCTGCTTGCGATTATACTTATGTTAATTCAGGACAGCGGAGACAAATGGCTGCTGCTGTCACTTGCTTATGTACTTATTTAGCTATCATTCGGCCGGTGTGCTTTCTTCCAGATCAATTCTTTTCAGTGCCTCTATAATCTCAAGCGCTTTGTTGGAAACTGAAGAAACTTCTTTGCTCGGGGCTCCTATGAAATTCCCTTGAACCGCGTCAACGCCCATGCGGTACAGTATTTTGAGCTCATCCATATTTTCTACGCCAACAGCTATTATTTTTGCGCCTATCATTCTGGCTATCTGAAGCACGTTATTAAGCTCGCTTATTCTATTTATATTATAATTAACGTTTATCTGATGGACAAAACGCCCAGAAATCTTAACATAGTTTGGACTTAGGCAGGATATAGCATTGATATTTGAAAAGTTACAGGTAATATTGTCAATTGCGACCTGAAAACCGTCGGACTTATATGAATTTATTAGAGACTGAAAACTTTCAAGCGAACAGAGCGCATTTTGTTCGGATATTTCAACAACAACACGGTGGGGCGGAATGCCGAAATCCCTTGACCTGCGGACAACATTGTCTGCCTTATCGTCACTATATATGGCTATAGGGTCAATATTGATAAAAAGCGGTTTCAGAATATTGCGTTTTGAAGCGTTTATAAGGGCCATTTTCCGCAACAAAACATCAAGGTCACTTATGCGGTTGCGCCTTTTCGCCTCGGCAATAAGAGCGGTAGGCATATAAAAGTTTGTGCCTTTCGGTCCCCGGCTCAATGCCTCGTAGCCTATCACGTTACCGTCAGAAAGGCTGACGATAGGTTGAAAATAGGTGTCTACAAAGGCATTTTTCAAGATATCATCGAAATTCGCTCTACCTTTCATACTCTATAACCTGACTTTCTAAAATTTATTTAAATTCAACAAAACAATCAGGATTATAAAACTTTTCACGGAGAATTTCAAAGAAATTTATTCCAGTTGTCATTGAATTCCCTGAGTATATGCGTATTTCGATGCCTATCGTGTAGTGGGTTGCAAAATATTGCAGCAAGCCTATAATTATAAGAGCAATCTGAAACCGGAGGAATTATGAAAACCGTTTATGAAAATTGTTATTGCAGCTGTAAATTCTAAATTTGTTCATATGTCGCTCGCGCCATGGTATCTTAAGGCGGCGTGTGAAGACCTCTGTGAAATAAAAGTCTTGGAACTTACTATAAATCAGGACAAGCCTGAAATACTGCGCTGTATTTACAACGAAAAGCCGGATATCATTGCTTTTTCATGTTATATATTCAACATAAGCCATATCCTGTCTGTCATACAAGACCTAAAAAAGATACTTCCTAAAGCGGTTATAATTCTCGGCGGGCCGGAGGTATCCTATAACGCCGAGGATGTTTTATTGCGCAACAGTGATGTGGATTATATAGTCTGTTCGGAAGGCGAAGAGCGTTTAAAACAGCTTCTCACTTGCATTATCCGCGGTGAAAGCCCAGACGGGATAGACGGTATCGCCTACCGCGAAAAGGGAGAAGTCAAGTACAATCCGCCGACAAATTATATAAAAGACCTTGATACAATCGTTTCGCCTTATACTGATGAGATGTTGAAGGCCGCAAAGAACAAAATCGCCTATTTTGAATCGTCCCGCGGATGCCCTTTTAGCTGTGCCTACTGCTTGTCCGGCAGTTCGGGCGGCGTACGCCGTTTTTCCTTAAACAGGGTCAAAAGCGATCTTGAAAGGCTCATGTTGTCGGACGCACGCCAGATAAAATTTGTCGACCGGACCTTCAACTGCAATCCGTCCCGGGCGCGGGAAATAATTAAATTTATACTCAATATGTCAAAATCAGACAAATCAGGCAAGGCGTCACAAAAAAATTATCATATCGAAGCCGCCGCTGATTTGTTTGACGACGAGACGATAGAGCTTTTATCAACGGCGCCTGCGGGGCTTTTTCAGCTTGAAATAGGGATTCAAAGCTTCAACGAAAAAGCGCTTGCAGCTTCTGCCCGAAAAACCAATCTTGAACGTTGCAAAGACAATATCAAAAAGCTGGTTTCATGCGGCAATATGCACATTCACCTTGACCTTATCGCCGGCCTACCCTACGAGGATTTTAAAAGTTTTAGCCAAAGCTTTGATAAGATCTATGAACTATCACCGCACTGCATACAGCTTGGATTTTTAAAGCTGCTGCACGGTTCAGCTTTGCGTAATAACGCATCCAAATATGGATATGTATTTTCAGAACAGCCGCCATATGAGGTTCTCAGCACGCCCTGGCTCAGCTATGACGACATTCTCGTCCTCAAAGGCGTGGAAGCGGCAGTGGACGTTCTTTACAACACCGGTAGATTTTTTCATTCACTTACTTATATTATATCTAAGTTGGAATCCGCTTTCAATTTCTTTTTGAAATTTTCGCAAATTTTGCAGGAATTTTATCCAGAAGGCTATGGGATTCCGTCCCGCGAGCTTTATAAAATGCTGCTGAATTTCGCTAAAGAATTTTTGCCGTCTGACTACAACACTATAAATGAATTGCTGAAATTTGACTTCTTCATCTCTGACAGCTCATGCAACCCGCCAAAAGCACTTGAAAGGCACAGTCTGCCCAACGCCCGAGATCTTTATGCCGCTGAAAGGAGCAAAGGGCGCGTTCATTTCGAGCGCTTTTCGGTAAATCCGCTCGAGCCTTCTTCAAAGGTGCAGACCGATATTAAATTCGACTATACTACAAAAAATCCCGTCACGGGGCATTATGGGTATACATTTATTTGATTCGATCCTGATATTATGTAAACTTGCCGTTGGTTTATTCTTCGCCTGCCGGTTCATTCCGACAATCTTTGAAGCTTTGCAAAATCGGTAATGACAATCCTGCCGCGCTCAAGCCTCACAGCGCCGTCGTTTTCAAAGTATTTCAGCAGCCTGCTCACAACCTCCCGCGCGGTTCCGAGGTTTTTCGCAATCATTTCGTGGGTTACGCTGAGGCTCTCAGATTTTGTCAGTTCGGATTGCCTAAGCAGGAAACCAGCTATGCGCTGCCCCACATTTTTTGAAACGAGCTGCTCCACCACCCACATAACTTCAGAGAAGCGCTTTGACATCAGGCTCACTTCAAAGTTCCGCGCCTCGCTGTTGTTTTTTGCAATCTGTTCCCACGCGGCCGCCGGTATGGTCATTACCGTGCTGTCCTTTTCGGCCTCAAGTATTATTTCAAATGTGATATTGTGCAGTATACATGACGCGGTCAGCAGGCAAACGTCCCCGGGCATAAGGCGGAAAAGCGTTATCTCTTTGCCGTCAGCCGTTTCGAAAAAGGCCCGCAGGCAGCCGCTTTTGACAAACGCAAGGCCTTTGCACTCATTCTTTCCGCTCAAGATTATGCTGCCCTTGGGATAATGTTCGTTTGAAGCGCTTTCAATGCGCTCGATTTCAGTGTCTTTTAAAAAAGGCAGATGTTCTCTTAAGTACCTGATATCATTATCGCTTAGCATATGGTTCCTCCTTTGCTTGCCTGCGGTTATGGGAAATCATCTGTTGGCTTTATATTAGCACATAATAGCCCATTTTGGTGTCAATTATCGGTATCGCGGCGAAAATACAAGCTCATTTATAAACAACAGTTGGGTGATGCAGTACCAAACTGCATCACCCTTTTGTTCTGCTGTATGATACATGCCGATAACTGGTTTTGCCGTCAGAATTTTATGCCGCTGTAGGCCTTTTCGAGGATATCGCAGGATTTGTTAAACTGTTCCATTTCCTCATCGGTCAACGATAGCTCAATGATACCTTCAACGCCCTTCCTGCCGACAATGCACGGTACTCCGGCGTAAACGCCGTGTCTTCCGTATTCACCGTCGAGCATTGTGGAAACGGTAAGCACGCTGCTTTCGTCGCCGAAAATCGCCTTTGTTATGCGCACCATAGCCATGCCGATTCCGTAATATGTCGCTTTTTTGGTCTCGATTATCCTCTGCGCCGCGTTTTTGACCTCTTGCGTTATCGCTTTCATATTATCGCTGCAATACCGGCCCTTCGACTCGGCGCAGATTTGCATAACCGGCTTTGTGGCTATATACGCCTGGGACCACGGAATGAACTCGCTGTCACCGTGTTCGCCCATTACAAAGGCATGCACGTTTCTCGGGTCCACCTTGAAGTACTCACCGAGCAGATATCTTAAACGCGCCGAGTCAAGCGTTGTCCCAGTGCCTATGACCTTGCTGCGGTCAAAAGAGGACAGCGTTTTTGTCACGCGAGCCATGATGTCAACCGGATTCGTCGCTATCAGGAAAATGCCGTTGAAGCCCGACTTTACAACAGGGCCGACAATTGTATTAAAAACAGCAGTGTTGCGCTGCAAAAGGTCTATTCTGGATTCGCCCGGCTTTTGCGCGACGCCGGCCGCTATCGCAACAATATCGGCATCGCTGCAGTCGCTGTAATCACCGGCGTAAATCCGCATATGAGAACCCGAAAACGCAAGGCCGTGGTTAAGGTCCATAGCTTCGCCCTCTGCCCGCTTCTTGTCTATATCAATAAGAACGAGTTCATCACAAGCATTCTGGTTCAGAAGGGCATAGGCATAACTCATACCGACAAAACCAGTTCCGACAATAACAACTTTTCTGTTATCTTTCATCTAACCCCGTCCTTTCCTTTTTTTCTATTAATATTATGCCATTTTGGTATACTTTTTCAAGTGCTTTAGAACATCTTCCCAAAAAAATTTCCGAAATTTATTTTGTACCGAAAAACCGGCCTTACACGCCAAAAAGCAAAAAGCGCAGCTTTAAAAAACAAAACACCCGGCTTTAAGTTGGCCGGGTCCTTATGCCATATTACATTATTCTTTGGAACTGTTTCCGAATAGTCCGGTGAGCTGCTGGGTAATCTCGGTTTGAGGGCCCTCTGCTTCAAATACCCTTAATCCTGCTTTTGCTGCCATCCGAACCTCCGGCTCAGTATACATTCCCATTTTTATATAATTCCCGTTTTTATCCTTGATCGCGTATTTTTTCTTCACCCCTTACACCACTCCTTATTATGATGATTAATTTGAATGTTATCAGTTGGGCCGCTTAGATATTTTCAAAATGTGTTCCGAAATATTGCTCGCTTCGTGAAATATTATGTGCAAATATAATAATTAATAACCGCTTTAGCAAAATATTTCTGTCTATTTATATTAATTATTGCTGATACGCTGTAGGATTGCCGGCCCTTCTTTGTAAATCATATTTACAAAGCTACCAATTATTACAGTTAGTTCTCGGTCGCTGTAACAGTGCCATTATATGCAGCAAAACATAAAATAGTAATACCGTCCGCCGATTTTTAATGCCCGTCCGCTTCTGCCGCTTTTGGGCTTGCTCGGGCATTATCTGTCCGGAAACAATATCAAAAGGGGGAAAATACAATGACTGACAGAAAAACAATGCCGAGAAAAGACATTATGAAAAGTTCCCACACCGCGGTATTTCCCCGAAAATTTTCTTCAAAACTAACCTACAAAGGCGTTCCTGTCATAGAAATATCTGTTTCGTATCCGCATGTGGAGGTATACGGCAACCCGCGGGTTTCGCAGCATTTAAGCTATTTCTATCGCAGCAGCGCCAAGCGCTATTATGACAAGGCGTCCCATGAGCTTTATGATGCGGCTGTCGAGGAATACTTAAGTTCGGCAAAGCAGCACTACCCTTTCAGGCCGTTTAAAGTAATCCAGGATTTTGACGTGCCATATAACAAAAATAACCTGCTCAGTATCTGCTGCGAGCGCTGCGAATATACTTCCGGCGTGCACGTCAGCGCCGAAAAGTCCGCGGATACATATTTGACAACCACCGGCAGGCGCATGAAACTCGAAAACTTCTTTGAAGATTCTTATTACAAAAGCGTTATTTTTGAAAACATAACATCTGAAATTAAGCAGCAGAAAGAAGGTGGCTGTCTCCATTACTTTGACGACTATCTGAAGAATGTTTTCCGCTTTTTTGACGAGAATAATTATTATCTGGCTGATTCCGGTTTTGCAGTGTTTTACCAGCCGCACACGATTGCCGATTATGCGCTGGGTATACCTTCTTTTATTATTCCATATGAAAATTTTGGCGCAAGTCTCAAACAGCATTTGTTCAGATAGCTTAAAATTCTTTGCTCTTTAGATGCAAAAATCCGTTAAAAAACAGAAAAATCGCATTTTTCGTACTTTTTTCACTTTTAGCTTTACCTGACTTGACAAAAGTGATATAATCTTCCGGAGAAATTTCGGAGGTGTAAAATCTTGGGAAAGGAAATTATTCAAGTTGATCAAAAGGTACCGATTTTAAAAGGTATCCCGCTCAGTATCCAACATATGTTCGCTATGTTCAGCGCTTCTGTTCTCGTTCCTACAATATTCCATATTAATCCCGCAATCGTACTTTTGATGAACGGTATAGGAACATTGCTTTTCATTCTTATTACAAAGGGCAAAGCACCCGCTTATTTAGGTTCAAGCTTTGCATTTATTTCACCGGTTCTTATTATTCTCGCAGATAAAACTAAAGGTTTCTCTCATGCTTTAGGCGGATTTATAGTTGTCGGCGCTTTGATTTGCGTGTTGGCAATTGTAATCCGCTTTTTTGGAACCAAATGGATTGATATAGTGTTGCCGCCCGCTGCAATGGGCGCTGTCGTCGCACTTATTGGACTTGAACTTGCCGGCAGCGCTGCTTCAATGGGCGGACTTATTTTATCAGATACTTATAAAGCCATCGACTGGCGCAATGTGGTCGTTTTTATCGTAACGCTCGCTATAGCTGTATTCGGTTCAGTCCTATTCCGGAAATTTTTCTCCGCGATACCTGTTCTTATCGCCATTATCGGCGGATATCTCATATCATGGCCGCTGGGGCTTGTGGATGTAACGCCAATACAGAAGGCGCCTATATTCTCAATACCGAATTTTTCAACACCTGTGTTTGATATAAACTCGATAATAATAATCGTTCCGGCAACGCTCGTCATTGTTTCCGAACACATAGGCCATCAGCTCGTGACAAGCGAAATCGTCGGGCGCGACCTTATAAAAGACCCCGGACTGCACAGGTCACTTTTGGCAGATGGTATATCCACCATGCTTTCCGGTTTCTGCGGTTCAGTTCCTACAACAACATACGGTGAAAACATCGGCGTTATGGCCATCACAAAGGTTTACAGCGTATATGTCATCGGAGGCGCCGCAGTATTCTCAATGGTCATCTCATTCCTCGGCAAAGTTACAGCCGCAATTCAGACGATACCGTCACCGGTTATGGGCGGCGTCAGCTTCCTGCTCTACGGTATGATCGCAGCATCCGGTCTCAGGATCCTTGTCGACGCAAAGGTCGACTACAGCAATTCGAGAAATATCGCCTTGACCGCAGTTGTTATGGTCACAGGCCTTTCCGGCGCGTTCATCCAGCTCGGCTCAGTACAGCTCAAAGGTATGGCACTCGCCGCTGTCGTCGGTATGGTCATGAGCCTTATATTCTATGTCCTCGACCACTTTCATCTCACAAACGATTACGAAGAATAACTTTTCATTAATAAAAAACGGGGCATATGCCCCGTTTTTTATTTGCTTTTTCAAAATAATAGCCGTAATATTGCGGCGCTTTAAACACAAAATATTTTTGCGGCGATGTGCCGCGGCGTAATTTTAATAAGGTTGGGTGGTTATCATGCCGAAAAGAAAAATTTCGCCGAAAACCCAGCACCTTAAAGATATTATCCGAAAGCCAAAGGGCACTTATAAAAAAGCGCCGCATAGTCCTAAATAAAACAAACCGGGCGGGGAAAACCCTGTCCGGTTTTTAAATTAGAATTCAATTTTGCATTTATTCATCACTGCACGCATGGTTTCGCCAGCTTTTGCCTTGATAAGCAGCTTGGCGCTTCCGTCGTAAGGGGTCGCGTCCCTGTTGATAATAACGATATTCTCGCCGCGGAAATACCTTATAAAGCCTGCTGCGGGATAAACGGCAAGGCTTGTTCCCATAATCAGCAGCATGTCGGCATTTATAATCTCATTTGCCGCCTTTTCCATAACGTCCTCGTCGAGGGGCTCTTCATAGAGCACCACATCCGGGCGCACTATGCCTCCGCACTTCTTGCAGCGCGGGATGTCTTTTGCCGACAGGACAAAGTCCAAATCATATTTTTCGCCGCATTTGATGCAATAGTTCCTGTAAAGGCTGCCGTGAAGCTCGCATACATTTTTGTTGCCCGCCTTTGTGTGAAGCCCGTCGATATTTTGGGTTACCACACAGCTTAGCTTGCCGATCCTTTCAAGGGCGGCAAGGCTTTTGTGCGCGTCGTTCGGCAAAGCGTCGGGAAATACCAAAAAGCGCCGCAGATAATCAAAGAATATCTCGGGGTGCGCCTCGAAATATGAGTGCGAAAGCAACCTTTCGGCAGGCTGTTTATATTCCTTTTGGATAGACTCGTACACGCCCTTTGACGAGCGGAAATCAGGGATATTGCTTTCGGTCGAAACGCCGGCGCCGGTAAAGGCCACTATCCGCTTCGACTCGCTTATCATAGAAGCAAGTCTTTCGATTTTTTCCTCCAATTCGTCCATGTTACCACACCGTCCTTTTTATATAATTATAGATTTAAAGCACAGTTAATAACAACCACTTTTTATTTTTAACCTATACCCTGATTTCCCTTTCAAGCTGGAAGGAATAGATTATCTTTTCTTTGACTGGCACGCCCAATATTTCTTGAACGGCGCGGGCATAGCTGTTAAGCTGGCCCGAATACCTTTCTATAAGCGCCTCAGGGCTGGAAACGCGGTCAGTCTTATAATCGAGAATCACTGCCCCGCCGTCTTCTTCAAAAACTAGGTCGGCCATGCCCTGCAGCAGGATTTTCGCGTCGGTGTCCGCCGCTTCCTCATAGATTTCATTAGCGGGGACCTCTATATTGAACCTGAATTCGCGCCAAAGTTTTTTCGCCGCGCAAATCCTCTTGTAAACAGGCGAGCTGCCAAAGGCCGCCGCCTTTGCCGTATCCACCGCCGCTCCCTGCTCAGGCAGGATAAACTTTTCTTCGACGAGGCGCTCGACCTCCTCCGCCGCTCCGCTCTCGCTCCTTAACGCGTCGAGGCGGCAATACTGCATGAAGGCGTGAAGCGCCGTACCTTTCTCCGCAGGGGAAAGCCCCTCGCCCTCGAGGAAAGAGGGGCGCACATTCTCCGCCGAGAAGTCGGTGCCCTGTTTCTCCGTCAATTCCGAAACCGATATTTTCGTCGGCAGCTTCAACAGATTTTCATAGGGGTATTTGTACTCGATTCTTGCTTTTATCTCATTTTTCAGCCTTTCCGTTTCAGCGGTTTTATATATCTCATTGTCCGCTTTTTCGTTTGCGGAATCAGCGCTGACAAGGCTGCGCGCGTCTATCCACTCAAACTCCCATATGCCGCCGCTGTCTTTTACCGGCGCGTCATACACACCGGCCAAGGACCGGAGTTTGCCGCAAGAAGGATGGACAAGGGCGGCCGCGAGCAGCAGCTCCGCCGGACACTGGGCGGACATAGCCTCGAAATAAGATACCTTTTCGCCGCTTCTCATTATAGAGGCTGCGCGTCTGAGCGCCGTTTCGGCATTTTTAAGCGTCATAACGGCATAGAGCTTTTCCTTTGCCCTGGTCATCGCCACATACAAAACACGCATTTCCTCGGACAGCGAGCTTTTTTGTATCTCAATCCGCGCCGCCTCACGGGGCAGCGTTGTAAACCGGCAGTTAAGCCTGTTGTCCCGAACCATCGAGCCGAGGCCGCAGTAGGGGTGGAACAGCACCGGTTTTTGTATATCTTCGTTGTTGAACCGCTTTGAAAGCCCGCCGAGGAAACAGATTGGGAATTCGAGCCCCTTTGATTTATGTATGCTCATTATGCGGACGACGTCTGCGTTTTCTGAGATACTGCTGGCGGGGGCAATATCGCTGTTCTGGCGGTCAACCCGGTCAATGAAGTTCATGAAACCGGAAAGCCCGCGCCAACCCGCCGACTCATAGGCTCTGGCGTAATCAAGGAGCAGCCGCAGGTTCGCGTGCCGCATCTCGCCGTTTGGCATGGCTTCAAATATGTTGAGCATGCCCGTTTCGTCGTATATGCGCAGGATAAGCCTGTCGGCCGGCAGGACTGCGGCAAGGGTGCGCAGCCTGTCAAGCAGGCTCAAGAAACCGTCAAAGCGGTTATCCTCTTTTGCAAATTCAAGCAGCGCCAGATACAGGCTCTTGTCTTTGGCCTTGAGGCGGACAAGGGCTATATCGTCGGGGGTAAAACCGAATACCGGGGACAGCAGGACGGATACAAGCGGAACGTCTTGAAGTGGGTTGTCGATTATCCTTAATAGGGACAGCGCAACCATGACCTCATAAGCGCCGAGGTATCCGCTGGCGATATCGGCATAGACGGGAATACCCTCGTTTTCAAGGACGCGGACATACTTCTGGGCGCGCCCTTCCATACTGCGCAGCAAAATGCTGAAATCGCGGTATGTAACCTTTCGCGGCCCTTTTTCGCCCTGAACGGTGAAACCCTCGGCTATCAGCCTCTTTATTTCTCGGGCAATATGCCTTGCCTCAATCTCTGCTCCGTCCTCGTCGCCGTCATATTCCCCGGCGTCGATTAAATGTATGGCAAAATCGGCGCCGCCACGCTCAAAGTATGTAGCGGCGGGCGTCAGTTTTTCGTTTTCCCCGTAATCCACCCCGCCGAGTTCCTTTGACATCAGCTTTTCAAATGTAAAGTTGACAGCGTCGGTAACGCCTTTGCGGCTGCGGAAATTCCGGCCGAGTATTATCCTCGCGGGGAAATTTACCCCGTCAAAGGGCGTACACCGCTCCGACATGCCGGTAAACAGTTCAGGCCGCGCCTGCCGGAAGCTGTAGATACTCTGTTTTACGTCCCCGACCATGAAAAGGTTGGTCTCATTCCTCGACACTGCGCGGAAAATCATATCCTGAGCCGGGTTGGTATCCTGATACTCGTCTACCAGTATCTCATCAAACCGGCTGGCAATCTCCCTCGCCGTATTGGTAAATACGACCTTTCCGTCTTCCCTTTTTATAAGCAACTTCAGCGTAAGCTGTTCAAGGTCGCTGAAATCGAGGATTCCGCGGGAGAGTTTTTCCTTAAAAAACTCCCTGTCCAGTTTCTTCAAAATATCGCACATACATTCGACCAGCGGGCGGAGACGCCTCATATCGCTTTTAAAATCCGCCGCGCTTGAGCATAAAACGCCGCTGGATAGCTCAGACAGCAGTTTCTTGAGGCTGTCCCGCTGAGCCTTTAATTCTTCTTTGAGCACCTCATCGCCGAATTTGCGCAAAGCGCCGAGCCGTTCAAAGGAAAAACCGGAAACAGCGCTGCACAATCCGTCCCAGTCGCCGCTCTCCGCTTTTTCTATAAGCCTTTCAATCCCCGCTATATCGCTCTCAAACGCCGGCCCATATGCTTTATCAAGCTGCGGGTCCCCATGTATCTTTAAAAGCGCACGCCGGTGGGCGTTTAAGGCGCTGCCGAGCGCCGCTTTCGTATATTCGATGGCGATTCTGCCCCATACCGAATTTTCTACTGGTTTTGTTTCATCATACATGGCGGCTGCCGACTTCAAAAAGCCGTCCGCATCGTCCAGCGAACGCATGAAGTCATACAGGCGCAGGACCGTATCAGACAGCGCCTTGTCGCCGCGGCCTGTGCTCAGAACCCGTGAGAGCTCAAGAAAGGCCTCGCCGCCCTCTGCGTACATCTTTTCAAGTATATCGGAAAGCACTTCCGAGCGGATAATCTCCGATTCGTTCTGGTCGGCTACCCGGAAGTCCGGCGGTATGTCGAGCTTTTCAAAATGCTCTCTAAGCAGGTCAAGGCAGAACGAATGTATGGTGCTGATATGCCCGTTTTGAAGCAGCATTTGCTGGCGCTGAAGGTTAAAATCCAGCGGATTCTGGGATATCATATCGCTCAGGCGCTGGGAAATGCGCTCGCGCATTTCCGCCGCAGCCGCGTTTGTGAACGTCACAACCAAAAGCCTATCAGCGTCGCAGGGGTGGTTGGGGTCGGTGATGAGCCCGATTACACGCTCGACCAGAACAGCCGTTTTGCCGCTTCCGGCAGCCGCCGAAACAAGCAGTGTCCCGCCCCGGGCGTAAATGGCGTCCCGCTGCTCACTGGTCCACTTGCGTTCCATCGCCCTCACCGCCTTCCATCTTTTCAAATACCTCTTTTTTATCCACTGAGTATATATTTCTCACTTTATTACCGGGTTCAAAACCGCATACGCTCCTGTAGTCGCAGTATTGACAAGGGTCATAGCCAAGCCCATTGACGGGAACAGCCGCCGCGTCGCCTGCATGGAGCGTCATCGCCATTGAGCGGAGGATCCGCTCGGTGTGGCGCTTTAAGATGCCGAACTGCTCAAGTGTTGCGACCGACGAACGCCCCGAAACGGTATAGCGGACCGTGCCGTCCTCCTCCACCGCAGACCTCAATTCGGCGGGGATAAAACGGCTTTTGCCGTCCCGTTCCATTCCCAAGATTATATCCGGGTCGTTCAGGACAATACCGTTCATGCGCAGTTGCTTTTCCGCCTGCTTTTCGATATCCTCCTCGGCCTCTCCCCTGTCGGCCGTTATCTCCGGCCTTTTCGCCGGAACATACAAAACGCCGGCCGGAATTATATCCTCTCCGTATCTTTCGCCCGAATTTTCACAAAGAGTAAATAAATATATGAACATCTGGAGGTTGAGCCCATATAAAAGGTCGCTCAAATTGAAGTTTTTCGTGCCGGTTTTATAATCGACTACACGCAGGTAGGTCTTTGAACCACGTTTCATTATATCTACCCTGTCGACCTTTCCGCCGACGAGCAGCCGCCCGCCGTCGGGCAGTTTTATTTCATACGGCTTTACGTCCCCGTTAGGGGCTATCAGCAGTTCAAAGTCCGTCGGCACAAAACTGCTCTGGGCAAATTCCTCCGCCATATGGGTTACAAGGCAAAGGACGGTGTCCTCAAGGTTCGTGAATAGATAACGGAACCGTTCGGGCTTGTCGTCGAGGCCGCCGAGATAAACCTTAGCAAACTCCAGCAGCAGCTCGTGTGTCATCGTTTTCAGTTCGTCTTCCGGAACCGACGAAAGCCCCCTATCCTTTACCTTTGAAAGGAGGCGCTCAAGCACAAAGTGTATCACTGTGCCTATCTCCGGCGCGTCTAGCTCTGCCCTTTTGCGCGGCATGGCGCGGATACCGTAACGGCAGAAATACAGAAAACGGCACTGATTAAAGGCCTCAATCCGGCTCGGTGAAACTCGCATAGTGTCCCCATAAAGGGCCCGCGCGGTTTTAGGGTTGGAAAATTCCAATCTGCGGCCGCTCGCCGCCCTTTCCAGCGCTTCATAGCGTTCCTTATAGCCGTCCCTGTCTTTGAAAATCTCCTTGAGCGCAAAGGTAAGCGGCGACTTGGCCGAATAGTTTGCGGCGAGCAGGTCAAAGGCGGTTTGCTCCGTCGCTATCGTGTCGACCGGGTCGGAAAGGGCGTCGTCGATCACGTCGCAGCGGGGGAAAAGCCTCCTGACAGCCGGCACAAAATATGAAGGGCGCAGTGCCCTGCCCGAAGCGTCGCCGCGCGGGTAGGTCAGATATACCCCGTCGGACGCGCTGGTCATGGCCTTGTAGGCAAAAAAGCGCTCCTCTGCCGCCTGTTCTGACACCGGCGGTGAAAGCTCCAGCCCTATCTCAATGAGCCGCCGGCGCTCGCTGTCCGAAAGAATACCGGAAGTGGAGGCCTTCGGCGGGAATATGCCCTCGGCAAGCCCCATTACAAACACATATCTTGCGCCACCGGTCCTTATCCTCTCCGCGTCGCCGACGGTTACGGCGTCAAGGGTCGGCGGTATACTGCCGAGGTCGGTATTCTCAATGACAAGCGACAACATAGAAGCAAACTCCGAAAGTTCCACCGTCTGGTCGCCCGCCGCCAGCGTAATCTGGTCAAGCATTGAGACGAGCTTTTCCCAGATTTGGCCATATTCGTCGGCGAGCCTTGCCTCGCCGTTTTCCATGAGGGTACGGCAGGCCTTGTTTACCTCCTCTCTGACGCCTGTTTCGCACAAAAACTCATAAAGCGCCCGCGCCTTATTGCTGCCCGCCATCTTTTCTTTTAGCGCAGCAATAGGCTCATAGATTCTTTTTCTCAGCATGTTGAGGCGTTCAAGCTCTCCGCTGTCGCCGGTATCGGCCTCAAATCCGGACGGGTTATACCGCCATTCCTGCCGCCACTTGTCTTCGCCCTTTATGTCCCACATAAGGACATAGTTTTCGAGCGCGGCGACTTCCTCAACTGTGAAACCTGCAAGTCCGGTCTTAAGGTATCTTAAAACGTCCTCCTGCCGGAAGCCCGAAGACATAACCGACAAAAGGGACTGAACCAGCGCCATAAGCGGGTGGGATGCAATGCCGCGCCGCAGGTCATAAAACATGGGTATGCCGTATTTCTCGAAAACCGGGTCGATTATGCCGTCATATTGCTCCAGCCCGCGGGAGATAACCGCAATCTCGCCGTACCGGCAGCCTTTGGTTCGGATTAGCCTTGTTATTTCGCAGGCTATGTATTTTGCCTCTTCATAGAAATTGCCGGCTGAAACAATATGTATCTCGGGCGCAGGCCCTTCAAAGGCGGCGGCTCCGGGGCGGAATACGGAGGCTTCGAGATATTTCAGGCTTTCACAGTTGAATCTGTAAATTTCATCGAGTTTCTCCGGGGAAGCAACGGCGCAGCCATATTTATTCGCCAGAGCAACAAGCTGACGCGCCGTTTTTTCAACGGGCGAAAACAAACCTGCCCCGTCCCGGGTTCCCAGCCCTTCGGCGCAGAGAGTGACGTATACATCCTTGGCATTCCTGAATATCTTGCCGATTACCGCTCTCTCCTGCGGGGTAAAACCCTTGAAGCCGTCGAGCACTACCGTTTTATCCTCAAAGAAGGGGCAGTCGTCGAGCTTTTGCGCGAGCCTTGTCAAATCGTCGAGCGGGTCGGAAAATTTGCTTTCGAGCATGGCGCTATATGTCCGCATGATGAGGGCTATGTCCGACAGCTTATGCCTTAACAGCGCGCCTTCCGCTTTTTTCGCCGCGTCGGCTATCATATCCTCGTCAATGCCGCAGACCTTGTACTCTGCGACCGCTTCGACCATCGTTTTGACGAAAGCGGGGCTTTTGGCCTGCCTTGAATAGACCTCGAGCATATCGCCTATCTGGTTCAGCGCAAGCCTCATCAGCACATTTCTGCCGCAGTCATCTATGTACCGGCAGGCAAGCCCGCCGTATTCGCTCATTACCCGGTGCGTAAGCCTTGAAAAGCTCAGCACTTCGATATTAAGGCAGGCTTTGGCGCCGAATCTGCGCACTATCTCGCGCTCTGTCTCGAACGTAAATTGTTCCGGCACTATTATTACCGCGCTCTGGCCGCTGTCCGCCGCCTTTTTGGCGACTTCCAGCGAAAACTGGGACTTGCCGCTGCCCGAACGCCCGAAAACTAAATGAAGCATTCTTTTCTCCCCGTTAACTATCTTCTTCAACCTTTATGTTCGACGTAAGCAGTTTCCTCATCGGACAGTTATAAACCTTGGAAATTATTTGCCTTTTCACCGACTCGTCAATATCGCCCTTTATGTCAATGTTGTACTTTATCGTCGTTTCTTCCTTTGTCGCGCTTTCAACCCAAACCTTGACTATAACCTCGTCGTATTTGAGTGACATGCGGTCAAGCACCATTCTGGTAGTTATATTCATACAGGCAGACAGCGCCGTTTCCACAAATTCTGTCGGGTGGAGATGCTTGGGATCATCTTCAGAATTCGCATATACTTTGCAGAATCCGTTGGTAAGTTCAGTAAGATAGTTACCTTCCATGCTTTTTGACGTTATCATAGGGATGCCTCCTAAAACTGTTCGTTTTTTCTTTTTCTGATAGGGTTATATTAAAGAAAAGCAGCATCAGGTAATTTCCCGATACTGCCGCGTTTGTTCTTTATTATACGCTTTTTCAGCCAGAATAGTCACCAAATGCGAAAACTTTCCATTCATCGTATCTGCGGTTTAAAAGCCCCTGTACGACTTTGCCGCCCACGTGGGAACACCTTAACATATCTTCTCTTATGACATCCAACGGGGCTCCTGATTTTATATCGGATACGAGTTTTGGCGTTTTGCTCCAAATATTCGCGCCGAGATTGTAGGAAAAACTCACAAGCGCGTCAAACTGGCTCTGGGTCAGATTTACGCCCGCAAACTCTTTGTTCACCGAGGCCTCATATTTCTTAAGGTCATTCCTCAACAGCTGCTCGGCTTCGGATTTGGTGAGCGTTTCAAAATGCTCGCCGGCTCTTTCGACATGGCCGTAGCCTATCGTTCTGTTCCAACTGTCTACACCCCTGTATGCCGTTGAGGAAAAGCCCTCGTGCTCCTCAATAAACTTTATCATATTGTCCGAAACAGTCATAGTGCCGGCGTCATGGGTTTCACTGTTATCAACCGGCGCCGTCAGATTTTCGCCGGACAATCCGTTTATCGCAGAATCGAGCATATCGGAAAATGATACGCTGGATGATAAATTAGATTCCATTTTGGTGCTTTTCATCAGGCTTTCAAGCATTTTGCTCTCAAGCTGCATTGTCAGCAGGTTAACAGAATTAAGCAAATGAATGCCCCCTGTTTCGCCAAAAACTCACAATATTATTATCATACATTTGGAGTTGCTTGTCAACCTTATTACAACTTTTATACAAGTATTGCGGCTGACTTGCCATAATTTATATTGACAAATTATAATAATCGATACTATAATCATTTTGAAATCGTTTACATAAAGGAAGACGATTATGAACATTTATGACATTGCAAAAGAAGCGGGCGTTTCTATCGCTACCGTTTCAAGGGTTTTAAACGGAAAAAGCATTGTCAGTTCAAAAACGCGGGAAAAGGTCGAGGCGGTTTTAAAGAAATTTAATTTCACACCCGACCCCAACGCGCGGAGCCTTGTAGTAAAATCTGCAAAATCAGTGGCTGTGCTTGTCGAAGATGTGAGCAATCCATATCTCGGCGGCCTCTGCTTTGAAGTTCAGCGCAGTCTCTACAAGACTGGATATACTACTCTGCTTTACAACACCGGAGGAACGGCTTTAGGCGTCTCACAGTCCCTCAGGGCGGCTCTTTCCCAAAAGGTCAGCGCCATAATTGTCGCCGGTGTGTCAAATGAAGCAAATGAGTATATCGCCGCAGCCGCAAAATCGGTCCCAATCGTAATCGTCAACCACTTTATAGATGCGCCTGGGATTTATCGCGTTGTGTGCGATGAAAGCTACGGCATGATGCTCGCCGTCAGCCGGCTTGTCCAAGACGGGCGCCATAATATTATCTTTATTCAAGACCAAGGCGAAGAATATTTCAGTTCAAAAGAGATGTTGGAAGGTTTCCGCAGCGGCATGGAGATGAATGAGTTGTCGCCTGAGGGCCGCATATTCAAAACCGAACGGGGTTTTGACGGCGGGTATGCCTGCGCAGAAGCCCTCTGGAAAGACGGCCATCGCGCAGACGGCATTATCTGCGGCGACGATACGACCGCCGCGGGATTTATCAAATACCTGCGCCAAAATTATATAGATGTTCCCGATGACGCTTGTGTCATCGGCTTTCACAACACAAGTGCCGCACTGTGCGCGACCCCGTCCATTACATCAATCGACTGCCGCAGCGATATGGCAGGAGCCACCGCCGCAAAAATTCTTAAAACGCTGTTTGAAACTGGCGAGGCACCTGTAAAGTCAGTTGTCCTGCCGCGCCTTATAAAACGCGAAAGCGCATAAATTTTCAAAATTATACTTGTTTACTTTAACCCGCGCCATGATATAATATAAGGAAACGATGTTCCCTTATATGGAGGCTGTTATGGAGCGGGTTATTCTGCATTGTGACATGAACTCGTTCTATGCGAGTGTGGAATGTCTTTATCACCCGGAACTCAGAGACAAACCCGTCGCCGTCTGCGGTGATGTTGAACAGCGCCACGGCATAATATTGACTAAGAACCAGATAGCGAAAAAATACGGGGTATCGACGGGGGAAGCAATCTGGCAGGCAAAGAAAAAATGCCCCGAACTTGTCACCTTAAACGCGCGGTATGACCTTTATATTCAATTTTCAAAGGCCGCCCGCAAAATCTATGAACGATATACCGACCGCGTCGAAAGCTTCGGCCTTGACGAATGTTGGCTCGACCTTTCCGGTATCGCCGGTTTTGACGGGGACGGCGAAAAAGCGGCTAATGAGCTGCGCAACGTAATAAAGAGCGAGCTTGGCATAACGGCTTCAGTTGGTGTTTCCTGGAACAAGATTTTTGCGAAACTCGGTTCCGACTTAAAAAAGCCCGACGCCGTAACCGTCATCTCAAAGAAAAATTACAAGGATAAGATTTTTGGGCTTCCGGCAAGCGACCTGCTTTACGTCGGGCCTGCGACAACCAGAAAGCTCGCACGCTACGGTATTCACACGATAGGCGACATTGCCGAGTCCGACAGCTCTTTTTTGCGCTCAATACTCGGAAAATGGGGAGAGATGCTGTGGTCGTTTGCAAACGGGCTTGACCTATCGCCTGTCGCGCGCTCGGGTGAGGCCGACAGTATCAAAAGCATAGGCAACAGCATGACGACATACCGCGATATAGAAAACGCCGACGAGGCGTGGAAAGTCTTTACCGCGCTGTCGGAAAGCGTGGCCGAACGCCTTAGGAAACACGGGCTGCGCGCTTCTACCCTGCAGATTAGTGTGCGGGACAATACCCTTTCGTGGTTTGAGCGCCAGACAAAGCTGGAACGCCCCTGCTGTACGGCGTGGGAACTTTCAAAGGCGGCAATGGATTTGTTTTTGAAAAATTACAACTTTCAAAGGCCGCTGCGCTCCCTGGGCGTAAGGGCATGTGACCTTACGGACGCCGCAAACGGCATTCAGCTCAACTTCTTTGAAAACACAGAGCGCATACGGCGGCGTGAACGGCTTGAAGCAAGCGTCGACGCTATAAGGTCACGGTTCGGCCATTCATCTATTGTGCGGGCGTCGCTGCTGGGGGACGACCTGACCTATGAGCACGACCCGCTGACCCATGTGGTTCATCCTGTCTCATTCTTGCGATAATACACAATTTTAAATATATTGGAGATATAAAAATGGAATTCAGAGACTTAAAGGCACAGTATGCCGCGTTAAAATCAGAGATTGACGCGGGCATAGCCGACGTTATCGGCACGGCCTCATTTATTTCGGGAAACAAGGTAAAAGAGTTGGAGGCACAGCTTGCGGAGTTTGTCGGCGTCAAGCACTGCATTACCTGCGCAAGCGGAACGGACGCGCTGCTGCTGCCGCTGATGGCTTGGGGTATCGGAGCCGGTGACGCCGTTTTTGTCCCCGACTTCACCTTTTTCGCAACGGCAGAGGTCGTGGCAAAGCTCGGCGCAGAGCCTGTTTTTGTGGATATCGATAAAGATACCTTCAATATGGACCCGGAATCATTAAAAGCCGCGATAGAAAAGGTAGAATCCGAAGGCAGGCTGAGGCCCCGGGCTGTTATACCGGTGGATTTGTTCGGGCAGCCAGCAGATTATCCGCGGATTGAGAAAATTGCGGAGAAACACGGGCTTTTGCTGCTTGAGGACGCGGCGCAGGGGTTCGGCGGCGCGATAGGCAGCAAAAGGGCCGGCAGTTTTGGGAACGCGGCGGGCACGTCGTTTTTCCCGGCGAAACCGCTCGGCTGCTACGGCGACGGCGGCGCAGTCTTTACAAACGACGACAGCCTCGCTGATATGGTCCGTTCCCTCGCCATCCACGGCAAAGGCAGCACCAAATACGACAACGTCAGGATAGGTATGAATTCGCGGCTCGACACCCTGCAGGCGGCAATTCTGATTCCTAAGTTCAAAGCGCTCAGGGACTATGAGCTCAAAAGGGTAAACGAAGCGGCGGCGCTTTACACCAGACTGCTTGACGGCGTTGTCAAAGTGCCGCGGGTAAAGGACGGCTTCTATTCCTCATGGGCCCAGTATACGATAATGCTCAAAGACAGCGGCGAGCGGGACAAAGTCCGCGCTGCCCTGAAAACCGAGGGGATTCCGACAAACATATATTATCCAAAACCGCTGCATTTGCAGACCGCTTTCTCTTATCTCGACGTCTCCGGATACGAATGTCCGGCGGCAGTAGACGCGTGCAGCAGGGTTCTCGCGCTGCCTATGCACCCGTATCTTGAAAGCGGCACAATAGAATTTATCTGCGAGGTGCTCAAAAAGGCGGTTAAAAACTGAATTCGGCATTATAAAATCCCGTTATGCCTTATACATAACGGGATTTTTCTTATTGTATTTATTCTGCCCTGCTTATCACTAAACTTTTGGGATACGGCAAAAGGATATCAGCAGGGTCAGTCTGGGGGTCGAGCCATTTCTGCTGACCCTCGGCATCAAGGATTGCGGGCATGCGGCTGTGAATCTTCGCCATTTCGTCATTGGGCGGCGTTGTTATGATTGTATAGCAGAAAACCTTTTCACCGTTGCTGTCATAGAATTTCTTGAAAAGTGCGGCGAAATACATCACTTCATCATCAGTTTCAATTTCATACTTCTGCTTTTTGCCGCCGGCCTCTCCCCATTCAAAAAAGCCTGTCGCCGGCACAATGCACCTGTTTTGGATACAGCTTTTGAACATCGGCTTCTGGGTTAAACTTTCCGCCCTTGCATTAAAGACAGTTCTGCTCTTGCCTGAAACCGGGAATCCCCACTTAAGAAGGGCGATTTTTCTGCTGGGCCCGAGCACTGGTGCTGTGCTTTTGGGGAAAAGCTGGGCGTCAAGGTAATCCATTGCGATTTCCTCGCCGTAACGCTCTTTTATTTTTCTTATTATCTCGCCATCGGGTTTCAGCTTGAGCTTGTAAACCGCACACATAAGTTAAATCCGCCCTTAACCTCATTATTTGTTATAATTATATTGCAGCTCACCGATGATTGCAACAAATGGTCTTGCGGTAGCGCGGTTAAACATACAAAAAAGCTGCGGCAAAGCGTTTGCCCTGCCGCAGCCTTATATTTTACGCGTTGCGCTAAATTACTTAAGCTCAACCTTTGCGCCAGCTTCTTCGAGCTTCTTCTTGATTTCCTCAGCTTCAGCCTTAGAAACCTTCTCTTTGACAGGCTTCGGAGCACCGTCAACGAGGTCCTTAGCGTCTTTCAGGCCAAGGCCAGTGATCTCACGGACAACCTTGATAACGTTGATCTTTGAGGCACCAACATCGGAAAGAATAACATCAAACTCTGTTTTCTCCTCAGCAGCCGGAGCAGCACCAGCAGCCGGAGCAGCAGCAGCTACTGCAACAGGAGCAGCAGCGGAAACACCGTATTTCTCTTCGAGAGCCTTGACAGCCTCGGCGAGCTCAAGAACAGTAAGGGAATCTATTTCCTCAAGAAGCTTTGTAACTTTTTCTGAAGCCATTGTATTTACCTCCATTAATTACGGATTTAATCCGTTTGATTTAAATTTAAGTTTAAATTATAATTAAGCACTCTTCTTCTTTTCAGCGATCGCGTTAAGAGCAACGACAAGACCACGCAGGTTGCCGTTAAGCACATTGACGAATCTGCTGATAGGAGCATTCAAGCCGCCCAAGAATTTCGCAACAAGCACTTCCTTCGAAGGCAGTTTTGAGAGTTCCTTAACCTTTCCGGCATCTACTGTTTCGCCCTCAATGAAGCCTGCTTTTATCTTGAAATTATCTTTTTCGTCAGCAAACTTCGCGAGAATCTTTGCAGGAGCTATCATGTCCTCTTCCGCAAGGGCGATAGCTGTTGAACCCTTCAGATACTCATCGAAACCCTCGAGACCGGCCTTTTTCGCAGCAAGACTGATTATGCTGTTCTTCTTAACCGTATAATATACGCCCGCTTTGCGCAGCTCAGCGCGCAGCTTTGTGTCGTCCGCAACAGATATGCCTGTGTAATCAACAAGAACACCTGAAACGGCCTTCTTCATCTTTTCAGCGAGCTCATCGACCATCTGCTGCTTTTGCTCAAGAATCTTTTTGCTTGGCATCATTTCACCTCCTTGTAATTTGACAGAGGTGCTTTGAACGTTGGGGTCCCCAACAAAAAAGCCTTCGGCTTTCGCCGAAGGCTCAGCATACATTATAATTCGGTAATAAGTACCGAACAATGCAAGCGTTACACCTCGGCAGGCCAATTTGAGCCTATAAAGGCACCTGCTGTCTTAGGATAAACGGTTATAAAACTAATCAACTATTTTATAATAGCATAAGATATTCCGTTTGTCAACCGGAAAAATCAAACGCCAACCTTTGCCGGGTTGAGACGGATACCAGGTCCCATTGTCGTTGCAATGACACAGGACTTGATATACTGACCTTTTGATGCCGCCGGTTTCGCCTTGACAATTGCTGAAAGCAATGTGTCAAAGTTCTCGGCGAGTTTCTCGGGGCCAAAAGATACTTTTCCGATCGGGCAGTGGATTATATTTGTCTTATCAAGACGGTATTCAATCTTACCGGCCTTAGCTTCCTTGACAGCCTTTGCAACGTCAGGTGTAACTGTGCCAGCCTTCGGGTTCGGCATAAGGCCACGAGGACCAAGTATCTTACCGAGACGTCCGACAATGCCCATCATATCGGGCGATGCAATTACTACATCAAAATCAAACCAGTTATTCTGAATCTTGGCGACATATTCTTCAGCGCCTACATAATCAGCGCCGGCCTCTTCGGCTGCCTTTGCGGCATCACCTTTAGCGAATACGAGTGTGCGCACATTGCGGCCTGTTCCGTGCGGCAGAACAACCGCACCGCGAACCTGCTGCTCAGCGTGACGTGAATCAACGCCTAACCTTACATGAACTTCGACAGTTTCGTCGAACTTCGCTTTTGCGGTCTTGCAGCACAGCTCAAGCGCTTCACTAGCATCATATAATTTATTTTTGTCAATCAGTTTTGCACTATCGACATACTTTTTACCGTGTTTCACTTGAACTTACCTCCCTCTTGAGTGGTTAATAGCGGAATTTTCCTCCCACCCGGGAGCATTAGTCAACTACTTCGACACCCATGCTGCGAGCTGTACCCGCAATCATGCTCATAGCAGCTTCCAACGTGGCAGCTGTAAGATCCGGCATTTTCTGCTCGGCTATCTTCCTGACTTGCTCCTTGGTGATCTTCGCGACTTTCGTCTTATTTGGCACACCTGAACCCTTTTCAATGCCGCAGGCCTTCTTTATAAGAACGGTCGCGGGCGGTGTCTTAGTAACAAATGAGAACGAACGGTCGGCGTAAATGGTCACAACTACCGGAATAATCAGGCCGGCGTCTTTCTTTGTGCGTTCATTGAATTCCTTCGTAAACGCCATAATGTTAACACCGTGAGGGCCGAGAGCTGTACCTACAGGTGGTGCCGGTGTAGCCTTTCCGGCGGGAATTTGCAATTTGACGTAGCCCACTACTTTTTGAGCCATAGTTTGCACCTCCTAAATCGTGGTAAATGGCGGACAAATGTATTGTCCTCCCACAAACGCGCCCAATAAGACGCGTGTAACAAGCGGCATAACGCCGCGAGTTGCTTAATGAATAGTCTTCAGCCGATTACTTCAATCTGATGGAGCTCAAGCTCCACGGGTGTTTCATGGCCGAACATGGAAACAATAACCCTGACAACATTCTTATCAGAGTTGACTTCCTCCACCCTGCCAATAAAACCGTCAAGCGGCCCGTCGATTATGCGAACGCTATCGCCCACCGAGTAATTGACCTGAACCTCGCGCTTGTCGACGCCCAGGGCGCTTACCTCTTTATCAGTGAGCGGTTCAGGATGGGAACCCGAACCGACAAAGCCAGTTACACCGCGCGTATTCCGCACAATATGCCAGGTTTCGTCGTTTAGTTCCATCTTGACAAGCACATAACCGGGAAAAATTTTGCGTTCGACTTCACGCTTGACGTTATCCTTGATTTCAGTTACCTTTTCGGTGGGAATCTTAATATCTTGAATTACATCTTGAAGGCCGCGATTATCGACAATTGTCTGAAGGTTAGAGGCAACCTTGTTCTCGTATCCGGAATAAGTGTGTACCACATACCACTTAGCTGTTTCAGACATTTGTGCCTCCATTCCGCCGCTTAGCAGCTAAAAATTACATAGTTACCGTACTTTTTAGGTTACGGTATCAGTATTTCTGAAGAAGATTATAAAATACACTCATTGCAAGACTATCGAGAGCCCAGATAAATACGCCGAAAATTAATATCGCAAGAAACACTATAGCTGTCTGTTTAAATGTTTCTTTCGGTGTCGGCCATATTATCTTCTTGAACTCCGCTTTCGTCTCGGTAAAATAGCGTTTGAGGCCTTCTGTACGCTTCTTACCGGCCTTGTTCTTCGCGACACTTTTTCCCTTCACTTTTGCTTCGATATCCGGCATGGCTTAACCCTCCTTAACTTTAAGCCTTATCACTTGGTTTCCTTGTGGAGAGTATGCTTACGGCAGAACCGACAGTACTTTTTCATTTCGAGCCTGTCCGGATCGTTTTTCTTATTCTTCATCGTGTTGTAGTTGCGCTGTTTGCACTCTGTGCAAGCCAATGTCACCTTTACTCTCATAACGGCACCTCCCGAAAATCGGAAAATTTTGGCCTCCCTCACATGCGGGTCAAAATGAGCATAAAAAAAGACCCTTTTGAGGTATTCTTACTATACCATACTTAAAACATCAATGTCAAGCTTTTTTAATTACAAGTGTATATTTTTTGAAAAACCGCAGCGGGGGGCTTCCCCCGCCGCTGGTTTTTTCATTTATTATATAGCTCACTTAGAGAGTTTCCTTATGCTGTCCTCAAGCATTGCTATCTTTTCTTTGAGCTTCGCTACCTTTTCGCGTTCCGCCGCCACAACAGCTTCCGGAGCTTTGGCGATAAAGCCCTGATTGTTGAGTTTAGCCTCTGCCGCGCTCAACATCTTTTCGTCCTTCTGCTTCTCTTTGTTAAGGCGGGCAAGCTCCTTTTCCTTGTCGACAAGTTCGCCCATCGGGATATAGATGCGGGCTGACGATGTGACTATCTGAACCGCGTCTTCTATATTGAAGCCCTCGCCGACCTTGACCGAGTTGGCATAAGCAAGGCGCTCAATAAACATCCTGCTCGCCTCAAAATCACCGGCAAAGTCGGTTTCGATATAAACGCTGGACTTCTTTGACGGTGGAACATTCATCTCGGCGCGGCGGTTGCGGATTGCCCTGACGGCGTCCATAACGCGCTCGATTGCCGCTTCCTCTTCGGGATAGTTAAGCTCTGATTTATATTCAGGCCACTTCTGAACCATTATAGATTCGCCTTCATGGGGCAGGGTCTGCCATACTTCCTCTGTTATAAAGGGCATGAAGGGATGGAGCAGTTTTAAGGTATTGGACATTACCCATACGAGCACCTGGCGTGAAGAGGCCGCGTCCTCGTCACCAGAGTTAATTCTGGTCTTAGCAAGCTCAATGTACCAGTCGCAGAAAACATCCCATATGAAATCGTAAAGTTTCGCAACAGCTACACCGAGCTCAAACTTTTCGAGGTTCTCGGTAACGTCCTTGCAAAGGGTATTGAAGCGGCTGAGAATCCACTTGTCTTCAATATTCAGCTTTTCAGGCAGCCCATAGGTCACGTTATTACCTTCGCAGTTCATCAGGATAAAGCGCGCGGCATTCCAAATCTTATTTGCAAAGTTGCGGCTTGCCTCGACCTTTTCCTTGGAGAAGCGCATGTCGTTTCCTGGGCTGTTGCCGGTCGCAAGAGTAAATCTCAGCGCGTCGGCGCCGTAGTCCTCGATTACTTTGAGCGGGTCGATGCCGTTGCCGAGGGATTTGGACATCTTGCGGCCCTTTTCATCGCGTACAAGGCCGTGGATAAGGACTGTTTTAAACGGTACTTTGCCCGTATGCTCAATTGCGGAGAAAATCATTCTGGCAACCCAGAAGAAGATAATATCATAACCCGTGACGAGCGTATCGGTCGGGTAGAAGTATTTGAGTTCCGGCGTATCATCCGGCCAGCCGAGTGTAGAGAACGGCCACAGAGCCGACGAGAACCAGGTATCGAGGGTGTCCTCGTCCTGATTGAGATGTGTGCTGCCGCATTTCGGGCAGGTCTTCGGGTCTTCCCTTGCAACGATTGTTTCTCCGCAGTCGGCGCAGTACCATGCGGGAATCCTGTGGCCCCACCAGAGCTGGCGCGAAATGCACCAGTCCTTGATATTCTCCATCCAGTGGAAATATATCTTTTCAAAGCGTTCCGGTATAAACCTTACTTCGCCGTTTTTGACAGCCTCTATTGCCGGTTTTGCCAACGGCTGCATCTTGACAAACCACTGCTTTGATACCCGCGGCTCAACGATGGAATGGCAGCGGTAGCAGGAGCCTACATTATGCTTTATCGGCTCGGTCTTTACGAGGTAACCGCCTTTTTCAAGCTCTTCGACAATTAAACGGCGTGCCTCATAACGGTCGAGGCCCTGGAAACGTCCGCCGTTTTCATTAATTGTAGCGTCCTCGTTCATAATGTTGATTACAGGGAGAGAATGGCGCAGGCCTACTTCAAAGTCGTTCGGGTCGTGAGCCGGTGTAATCTTAACGACACCTGTTCCGAAATCGCGCTCGACGTACTCGTCTGCGATAATCGGAATCTTCCTGCCGACTATCGGCAGAATAACCTCTTTGCCTATGAGCGCCTTATAGCGTTCATCTTCCGGGTGAACCGCTACCGCAGTATCGCCCAGCATTGTCTCCGGCCTTGTCGTCGCAAGCTGTATATAGCCGCTGCCGTCAGCAAGAGGATAGCGCAGGTGCCAGAAGAAGCCTTCCTTCTCCTCATACTCGACCTCTGCGTCTGAAATAGATGTTTTGCAGTGGGGGCACCAGTTGATTATGCGCTCGCCGCGGTAGATAAGCCCCTTTTCATAAAGGCGCACGAATACCTCTCTGACAGCCTTTGAACAGCCCTCGTCCATTGTAAAACGCTCGCGCTCCCAGTCACAGGAAGAACCGAGCTTCTTTAACTGTTCGACTATGCGTCCGCCGTATTTCTCTTTCCACGCCCATGCGCGCTCAAGGAATTTCTCACGGCCGAGATCTTCCTTCTTCAGGCCCTCTTTCGCCATTGCCTCAACGATCTTCGCTTCCGTAGCAATAGCAGCGTGGTCTGTTCCCGGCAGCCACAGCGCTTCATAGCCCTGCATGCGCCTGAAACGGATTAGTATATCCTGAAGCGTCTCGTCAAGGGCATGTCCCATATGAAGCTGACCTGTAACATTTGGGGGCGGAATTACGATTGTATAAGGTGTCTTTTTCGAGCCGCTCTCGTCTTTAGCGTCAGGAGTTGCGTGAAAATAGCCGCCGTTGAGCCAGAACTTATATATTCTGTCCTCAACTTCCTGCGGTTCGTATGTCTTTGCGAGTTCTGCCATTGTATTTCCTCCCGTTTAATTCAAACCGGCAGAATACCGCCGCACCGTACCTTTCGGGCGTGCGTAAAAATAGGAATTCCCGAGGGCATCTTGCTGCCGGATCTATTTGCATTGGTAAGTTTAAGATGATTTTCTACAATAATTAAATGGAACAGCTTTCGCTGTTCCAATGTCAAAACAATCAATTGTAATTATATGACTTTAACTTAGCTGTGTCAAGAAAAATTGCGGTGACAGAGGGATTTCAGCCTCATAAAAGCAACGGACACTTAAACCACAGGAATAAGTGTCCGCTGAAACTGCATTTTGTCCGGGTTATGCTATGTCACGTTTCATAAATATGACATAACCCGCAGCAAGGAATGCGACGCAGTAAGCCGCGCAGATGATAAGCGCCGATGCAAGCGTTATTCCGTAAAAAGGTGCGCCTTTGGTGATAAAATAGGAAAAATTGGTGTCGGCAAAGAAAATATACTTGCCCCAACTGAAATTCATTGCTAATTCTGTTGTAAATGAGCCGCCGAGCATCAGGAATATGGAAAGTCCTGTAGCCAGTGCACGCGAACGGGACATGGCGCAGATTGCAAAAGTGAAAATCACATAGACCAATGCAGTCAAGAAATTTAGTCCGAAATCGGCAAGCGAACCCACTAATCCCGGAACGCAAAAAATCTTGCCGCCTATCCAAAGGAATACGTTATCGCCGATTCCGTGGCTACCAAAGAATATTAAAGATACTATTAAAGCAGAGATAAATGCAACAACTGTCAAGACAAGGGTATATAGCACTACGACAATTAATTTCGCGGTCAGAATCTGCCAGCGCGTAAATGGCCTTGGTATCATTGTTTTCATGGTGCCCTCGGAAAACTCGCCCGCCACGAGCGCTGTACAAGCGATAACGGCAAGGAGGGCGATAAAGCTCCACACACTTAAGGATGTTACAACTTCCCAGAAATCTGGGTTTCCATCTTTGGATGGTTCCATATCATGATTAATTCGATATTCATTTTCGGCTATTTTCCTTTTATCTGAATCAATACCTTGCTTGGCTTGTAACCACTCGCTTTTTTCAGCCTCATCAATAGCCTTTTGAAGCATGGTATTCTCAGCTTTAAGCTTATCTTTCCAGTTGCCGACGGATTGACTTTGTGATGTCGTCTGATTGCCCGCTTCATTCATTGCCATATTAGTAATCAGCTTTTCAAGGCCGCCCCAAGCAAAGACTAAGGCTATCAATATAGGGATCATTATTACTGTTGAAATTCTCTTCCAGAGTTTTTTATTTTCAACAGCTATAAGCGACAGAAAATTTCCCATAATCATCAGTCCCTTTCTGTAAGATAAATCAAAGGAGACCTTTTGCAGGCAGTACCTTTGACCTTTTAATTTCACGCGATATCCCTCTTGGCAAAGGCAAAGTAACCCGCAAACATGAAAACAATACAATAAATTGCGCAGATGACCAGTGCAAAAGGAAGTGTCAATCCGTAAGATATTGAACCGAAGGTTGTAAACGATGAAAAATTCGTATCCGCAAAGAAGATATATTTGCCCCAGTCGAAATTCTGAGCAATCAGTTGAGTTAAACTTCCGCCAAACATGAGGAAGATGGCAAGTCCGGTTGCAAGTGCCCTTGAACGGGCAACAGCGCATAATGCAAATGTAAATATTACATAAACCAGAACAGAAAGAAACTCGAGTCCGGTTAAGATAAACGCTGCGGCAACGCTTGATACTTCGACAATATTGCCGCCTAACCAAAGCAGCACAGGGTCTTTAAACTGACTTGTCCCGAAGAAAATGGCCGCTGCACCGAGTGACACAAGATATCCGATGACTGTCATAACCACCGTGTAGATTAGAACTGCTATAAATTTTGCAGTCAGTATCTGCCATCTGGCATACGGTCTCGGTATCATCGTTTTCATGGTGCTCTCCGAAAACTCTCCGGCCACGAGCGCAGTTGTCGCTATAATAACGAATAACGCAACTATCTGCCATATGCCCATTGTAGATAAGTCAAACCAAATATCATAATTTCGATTTTCAATAGTTTTTAAATTATGCTCAATGCGGTATTTATTTTCGGCAAGCTGCCTTTTATTCTGGTCAAGTGTGCTCTTATCCCTGAATCTATCGCTTTTCTCGGCTGAATCTATAATAGCCTGAATAGACTCGTTATCTTTTTTGAGTCGCTCTTTCCAGTCGAGCTTCTCGCTTTGCGAGGCCTGTTTAGAGTCTATGAACTGCTGGTTTAAATCCGCGGCCATTTTCACTAGTCCCCAAATTCCGACAATTGCGACCGCCATTATAAGAATCATAAGCTTTGTGGATAAGCGCTTCCACAATTTTATGTTTTCGACACTGACAAGACTGATAAAATTCCCCATCATTTTGCCTCCTCAGTGAGCTTCATAAATACATCTTCGAGCGACTGGGTTTCCAGTGTGTCCATGCCGAAAACAGGAATACCGGCGGTGGCAAGCGCCGTAACGATTTCCGGTACTTTATCCTTGGCCGTTTCAATATGGATTCCATCGGCTTCAGCTACAAACGGTACCCCGTTTTGAGAAAGAATCTCCTGAGCCTTTGCGTTGTCGCCAGTGCGGAGCAGCAGCTTTGCTTTATTATCGCTGGACATATTTATCAGCTCTTCGACTGTCTTGACACAGATCATATGCCCGTGATTGATAATGCCGACCCTGTCGCACATCTGCTGCATTTCCGCCAGAATATGGCTCGACACGAAAACCGTCATGCCTTCTTCTTTGCAAAGGCGGCGCAGAAGTTCGCGGAGCGCCCTGATACCTGCGGGGTCAAGGCCGTTTGTCGGCTCGTCGAGTATCAGCAGCTTCGGGCGGTGCAACAGTGCCTGCGCTATGCCGAGTCGCTGTTTCATACCCAATGAATAGGTCTTTACTTTATTTTTAATTGCGTCTTCAAGCTCAACGAGTTTTACAACCTCGTTTATGCGATCCATATCGACGCCTTTATAAAGCTTTGCGAATATCTTAAGATTGTCGAGGCCTGACATGTATTTATACATTTCAGGGTTTTCAACTATACAGCCGATGTCGCGCATAGCCTCACGGAATTCGGTTCTCACGGAATGGCCGTTGATATAGATGTTACCTTCCGTTATCTTTGACAGCCCAACGATCATACGGATTGTCGTCGTCTTGCCCGCACCGTTAGGGCCTAAAAAGCCAAAGATTTCCCCTGGTTCGAGTTCGAGCGAGATGCCCTCAACAATAGTGCGTTTCCCGATGCACTTTTTAAGATTCGTTGTTTTTAAAACCGGTGTAACCATCGAATAATCACTCTCTCTCTTCTTAAAATCGTCTATATATTGGATATAATCTAAACCGCTCCCGCGGCAAATTACCGTATCTGCCAAAGCCTGATTATTTTAAGCTCGTCTTTTTCTCTATTAGCACGGTTGTGGCGATAAACATACCGACACTCAAAACAAGTGAAATCAAAATAGGTATTAGTTGTACTCTCCAAATAAATTCCCCTGTAACTGCCCGTAATGCAGCTAAGCCCTCAACTTTGAATTTGCCAACATGAACTGGGGATAAGCACATTTCTAAAATTGAATCAATATAATCCACTGCCAAATATGTGAGTATTCCTACTAATACGCCGAACTTGCGCCAAATCGGCAGTTTTGATATCGTTATTGAAAAATAAACCTGAATGATGAATTGAACAGTTGTGACAATTATCAAAGTGATAATCAAAAGCAATGTCGATATGTTCCAAACATCAAGTAAATCAAGAAAGTTTATACCTTTCCTTATTTCGTCAAAAGACAGAGACACATAAACTATCGTGCATATAGATGCAAAACCGAGTACGCACCCTAATATTGTCCACATGAATGCGGTTATAAACTTTGATATCAGCAAATACCGCCCTTTCACAGGAAGGGTAAACATAAGAGAGCCCTCATTGCCATAAAGGCCAGAGTTGTACCTTTGAAATATAAAGATAAAAGTTACAATACTCAACGCAATCGCGCCTACCGGTACAGTAAATATCAAGTAGGTCATTGCTGCATCCTCTTGAAACAGCTTTATGATCGGAGGTATCACTATACAGATAAAAGCAAATACCGCAAATGCTGTCAGCATTTTTGCAGCCGTTGACTTTATGTCATACTTTAAAAGCTTTAATAGCATCTAAATACCTCCCTGAAAAGTTCGTCGACGGATTGCTTATACTTTTCACGCAATGTATCCACATCTTCGTTGAGAACTATCTGACCTTCCTTTAAAAAGATTACACTGTCAAAGATTCTTTCAACATCGGATATAAGCTGTGTTGAAAGCAAAACTGTGCTGTTTTCACTGTAGTTTTTCAGTATTGTATCTAAGATTACATCGCGGGCCGCAGGATCTACGCCTCCGATCGGTTCATCAAGTACATAAAGCTTTGCCGCCCTCGACATGACCAGCACAAGCTGTACTTTCTCATATGTGCCTTTTGACAATTTTGTAACCTTGAGTTTTGGGTCAATACCAAGCCGCTTCATCATTTCTGCAGCTTTTACTCTGTCAAAATCGGCATAGAAGTCATTGAACAGGTCAATAGTATCCGAAACCCTCATCCAGTTGCTGAGATATGTTTTATCAGGAAGATATGAGACAATGGATTTTGTATAAACTCCCGGTTTATGCCCATCAATAAGTACCTGCCCGCTGTATCCGCTGAGCACGCCAGTAATAATCTTTATCAGCGTCGTCTTGCCGGCCCCGTTTGGCCCAAGCAATCCAACAATGCGCCCGGACGGAATGGAAAGGTTGACATTCGAAAGTGCTATTCTGCCCTCGTAGGTTTTGGTCAGTCCGTGGATTTCTATTATATTGCCGGCGGTATCCGGCTGCATTATCTGATCAGCCATTGTTTCTGCCCTCCTCAAGATATTTGCTAACGAGCCTTAGGATATCTTCATTATTAAAGCCTGATCTCTTCATCAAGTTGACAAATTCCGCTATTGTCGAAACAATTGATTCTTCTTTGACCTTTTTTATTAAATCAACATCAGTTGTAATATATCTGCCTGAAGTCCTTTCTGAATACATAAGCCCCTCCCGCTCCAATTCAGCAAATGCTTTCTGCACTGTATTGGGATTGACCCCCATTTCCTGTGCCATCTCGCGAACGGTTTCCACCCTGCTGCCGGGCTGTCTTACACCTGAGACTATCTCACGCTTTATTTCTTCAATTATTTGTATATATATCGGCGACGCCGAACTAAATGTTATCATAGTCCACCCCCGTATTTCTGTTTCTAATCTATCGTAATTGTACTATTGTATTATTGTATTAATCATCTAATACAATAATACACACTAATCTAACTTTTGTCAACACCTTTTGTTAGTGAAAATAAAATTTTAGGGACATAATATTTCTGGAGGCGGACATTTTTCAGAATTTTAAAACTAACATGGAGTGATTTTATGGCAAGAAACCGCAGTTCAAGGGTACTTGTACCGAAAAACTATGAGGCTATAAACAGATTTAAAATGGAGTGTGCCAAAGATATAGGGCGTTTGCAGTTCACTAAAGAATATAACGACCACGACAAGGGTGACGTCACTGCATACCAGAACGGAAGCGAAGGCGGCCCTATCGGCGGTGAAATGGTCAAGCGCATGATTAAGTCATTTGAAAGCAATATGATGAAGTAAATCAAACTAAGCAACCGTTTGTTTTATGCAAGGCATGTACTAAAAAGCCTTGCATTACATATTCCAACAGAGAATTTCTCTCGAATTAAGCCTATATATAGCTGAATGTATTAAACGGATACACAACATGATTTGTATTATATCACATAATTAATGTAATTTTAACCAGTAGAAGGACTTAGTTTATTAACTTTCATTTAACAATTGTTCATAAATAGTTCATTGAATTTCATAAAATGCTGGGTTATAATACTTATGGAAAATGTAAAATATTTATAATCGGAGATTAAACAATGAACATTGCATTTTTTCTTACACCAAAAAAAGATGTGGTGTATCAAAAGGAATCTTCGACCATGAGGCAGGCACTCGAACGCATGGAGTACCACCGCTATTCGGCAATTCCTATTATTAATGATGAGGGGGAATATGTGGGGACATTAACTGAAGGAGACCTTTTATGGAAAATGAAAAACACGCCGGGACTTGATTTCAGTAACACCAGCAAAATACGAATCAAGGACATCCCGAGAAAATTCGTCAATAAGCCGGTTCGTATAAACTGCGATATTGAAAGCCTGCTTATAACGGCGGCGCACCAGAATTTTGTCCCGGTCGTCGATGACAACAACAAGTTCATCGGCATTATAAAACGCAGCGATATTATCAATTACTGCTATGAGAAATTGTTTAATGTAAAAGAAAAACTTAAAGCATGATCCTGTCTAAACGACATAACAATATATAAAAATCGGGCTGTTTTTCAGCCCGATTTTTTTGTCTGAACAATATTTTATTTTCAGTCGTCAAACAGTTTTTCCATATCCAATGTGCTGTCAGCAAGAGCGCAGAAATCCTTGCTGTGGGAAACGAATATCACCGAGCCCTCGAAGTTTGTAACTGCTTCCTTGAGAGCGTCTATTGCAGCAGCGTCAAGGTGGAACGAGCCGCTTGGATTGATGTCTTAGGCTGATTTTTTGAACCTTACGTTTACGGGAACATGTCAATGGGTTTTGGTTGTTTTTAAAATTCTAGGTATGCGGAAACATATCAACAAAACACCGTGCTATTCGGTTCTATTGTTCACGACTAAATATAACTGTAATCGTTGTACCCTTTCCAGGCTTGCTCATCAATCGAATCTTTGCATTATGGAATTCGGCACTGTGCTTTACAATAGAAAGGCCCAGACCAGTTCCACCGGTTTCCCTTGAATGGGACTTGTCAATTCTATAAAAGCGTTCAAACACGCGGCTTTGGTGCTCCCTCGGAATGCCAAAGCCATTATCGGCTACGGTTAGTACAACCTGGTCGGAGAAAGTTTTTACATTTACATCAACCTTGCCGTTTTCATAATTGTATTTGATTGCGTTATCACAAAGATTATAGATCATCTCCTCCAGAATTTGTCTAACACCAAAAATGATCGCGTTATCACCGCCGACTGATAGCTTTATCCGTTTCTGCTGTGCAAGGGAAGATAATCTGCCGACTGTTTCTTTTGCCAATTCCAATAAATCAATCTCTTCAAAGGGGAGCTGAACATTTTTTTCATCCAGTCTGGAGATCCGTATCACATCTTCTATCAAGTCTATGAGATGCCTTGCTTCGTTGTATATGCGGTCGGAAAACTCGGAAATGTCTTCAGGTTTTACCATGCCGCTTTTCATAAGCTCTGCGTAACCTAAAATGGAGGTGAGAGGCGTTTTAAGTTCATGCGACACATTAGCGGCAAACTCACGGCGCATTTTTTCGGCGGATTGTTTTTCTGTTACATCCAATATAAACAGAATAACTCCTTTGACAACCACTTCATCCTTAACAGGGCTAGCCAGTAAATTAAAAGAATTTTCACCTATGGCAAATATATCCTCAAATAAATGCCCTCCCATAGCTGTCTCTATTGCCTTTTGAAGAGTTATGCTTCGATCAAGTGTTAATATATGCTTGTTAATTATATCCTGAGTACTGACATTGAATATGTCTGCGGCACTTTTGTTTATGAATAATATCAAGCCTTTGTTGTTTAAAACTATGATTCCCTCTCTAATATTCTCCGTAATTGCATTAAACTCTTCCTTCTGCTCTTTCAGTTTTTTGAACTGACTTTTAATCTGATCATTTTGTTTAGCCATGCGAATTAGCAATGGAGACAATTCGTCATAGACATCATTGGACAACGGATCCTCCAAATTTAAATTGTTCAAAGGAAGAAAGATTTTTTTCGTCAACAGGTTGGCAATGATCATGGTCAGCAAGATAACCATCAATGTGATTAAAGCGACATACGGAAAAAAACCTAAAACAGATTTAAAAACACTATTAGTCGTGGCTGATACTCTTAGGACTGTGCCGTCATTAAGTCGGACAGCCCAATAAAAGGTCTGAGTTCCTAGAGTTTTAGAAAGGTGAACTGCTTCACCAAATCCGTTTTTCAACGCATCGGCAATTTCCGGCCTATTGAGGTGATTTTCCATCTGTTCTGCATCAGTGAAATTATCAAACAAAACAGTACCGTCACTTGCTACCCAAGTGATTCTGCTGGAGTTTTCTTGATCAGCAAAGCGGGAAAAGAACTCTTGTCCGATTAGATTGTAAGCGGATGATATAAAAATGGCTTCATTCCTGATTTCTTGCTGCATCCTGAGATAGAATGCCCGGTACATCACTCCGGTTATAAGAAACGAGGTAAGTAAAATAGTTGTAAGGGCCAATACCAGCATGCTTTTATAAATACTCTTTTTCATGCCTTTCCTCCGATCTTATAGCCAACCCCTCTCACCGTCTCAATAATCGCTCCCGCTTCTCCAAGCTTCTGCCGCAGGGTACGGATATGCACATCCAAAGTACGAGTTTCGCCTTCATATTCATATCCCCATACTTCCTCCAGGAGCTTATCCCTTGTCAGCACAATGCCAGCATTTTCCATCAAATATTTCAGAAGCTCAAATTCTTTGAACGTAAGAGCAACCTCTTTCCCGTCTGCTATAACAACATGCTTGTCAATATACATCGTTAGCTGTCCAACAGATATTTCAGATGAATTACTTACATTTCCTGATCTTCTGAGAACTGCTTTGACACGGGAAAGGAACTCCATAATACCAAAAGGCTTGGTAATATAATCATCTGCTCCACTGTCCAGCCCTAAAACCTTGTCATATTCTGCGCTTTTTGCAGTAAGCATGATTACCGGAATATGCCGTAGTTTCGATGATGCCTTTAGTTTTTTCAATATTTTAATACCATCTTCGCCGGGCAACATGATATCAAGCAATACTAAATCGGGTAGCTTATTTTCCAATTCTTTATAAAATGGCTCAGCTTTGTCAAAACCAATAGCTTCATAACCAATGGATTTCAGTGCATATATGACAAGCTCCCGAATGCTTCTATCGTCCTCTACACAATAGATCATTGTTCTTCCTCCACATGCTTGCCGGTAATGGAAAATACGACCCATTCTGCGATGTTCGTAGCATGATCACCTATTCGTTCGAAGTATTTGGAAATGATTATCAGGTCAATAGCAAATTCGCCATTTTCAGTATCTTCATTAATCAGCCTAATCATATCCGCTTTTACATCATTAAACAGATTGTCTACTACATCATCGTAATCTATTACCGCTTTTGCAAGTTTTAAATTCTGTTGGACATACGCATCAATACTGTCGGTAACCATTTTTATCGTAGCCTTTGCCATGTCTGCTATATGACTTGTGTTATTTGCAGCCTTTATATTTGCAAGCATGATAATTTCTGAAATATCTGCAGCTTGGTCTCCAATTCGCTCCATATCTGTTATCATCTTTAGAGCAGAAGAAATCTGCCGCAAATCCCTGGCAACCGGCTGATACTGGAGAAGCAATTTGAGACAGATGCTTTCAATCTCCTTTTCCTTATGGTCTATGTCCTCATCTGTAGTTATTACTTTTTTGGCAAGTTCTATATCTCCGCTGATAAGCGCTTTTGTTGCACTTGCTATGGCTTCTTCGCACAATGCACCCATCTGTATCATCTGAGTTTTTAAATGGTCCAGTTGTTCATCAAATTTATTTCTCATTACCCAAACCTCCCGGTTATATAGTCCTCTGTGCGTTTATCCTGTGGCATATAGAACAGTTTCTCCGCTCTTGCATATTCTATCACTTCTCCATTTAAAAAAAATGCTACGCTATCTGCAATGCGTACAGCCTGTTGCATATTATGGGTAACTATAATAATAGTATAATCATTCTTCAACTCAACAACAAGGTCTTCGATTTTGGATGTTGAGATAGGATCCAAAGCTGACGTAGGTTCATCCATCAATAAAACTTCCGGCTGTACCGCCAATGCCCTCGCAATACAGAGTCTTTGCTGCTGACCACCAGAGAGTTCCAAAGCACTCTTTTTTAAGCGGCTCTTTAATTCATCCCATATTGCGGCCTGCCGGAGCGACCGTTCCACTATATCGTCCAGTTTAATTTTTGATTTTATGCCATGTGTACGTGGCCCAAATGCCACATTATCATACACACTCATAGGAAAAGGATTGGGCTTTTGGAAAACCATTCCCACCCGTTTTCGCAGTAGGTTGATGTCTATATCACCATAGATGTTCTCGCCGTCAAGCAGAACCTTACCAGTTATTCTGCAACCTTCAACAAGGTCATTCATTCGGTTCAGGCATTTTAAAAGCGTAGATTTTCCGCAGCCTGATGGCCCGATGAAGGCTGTAACCTCATTTGCTTTTATATTCAGGTTGATTTTTTTCAGCGCCTGAAAATCGCCGTAATATAAATCCAGATTTTCTATATGAATTTTGTCCATATCTTTTCCTTTTTACCTCCGTTTCTTCCGGCAATTAAAGTCTGGTATCCAGCGGCTTGTATCTGATATCTGGTCCCTGGTATCAAGAATCGCCTGGTGCCTTTCAAATAGCGCCTTAGACTTTTGACAGTTTCTTTGATATAAACCCTGCGAGGCAGTTAATCAATACCACGATTATAAACAGTATTACAGCAGTTGCATAAGACTGGTCTACATACAACCCTTCGCTGGTAAGTGCGTACATATGAACCGATAATGTTCGGGTAGAATCAAACAGAAAATCGCTGCCCTTTGGTATTTCAGCTACAGTTCCAGCCGTATAGATTAACGCGGCGCTTTCTCCTACAATCCTTCCGATGCCCAGGATGACGCCGGCCAAAATGCCAGGCATTGCAGAGGGTAAAACGATTTTAAATACAGTCCTTAGCTTTCCTGCGCCCAGCCCATAACTGCCTTCCCGATACGAATTAGGAACTGCTTTTAATGCTTCCTCAGTGGTACGCATAATAAGTGGCAGAATCATGATTGACAGTGTGAATGCCCCTGCCAGGAGAGACATCCCCCAGCCAAGAGCGGTTACAAAGAACAGCAAGCCAAACAGACCGTAAACGATTGACGGAATCCCTGACAGTGTTTCGGCAGTAATTCTGATTATGCTAACCAACTTGTTGCTTTTTTTTGCATATTCAACCAGATAGATAGCAGAAAAAACTCCTATAGGTGCTGCAATCAGCAGCGAAATGAGCGTCATGATAACCGTATTAATTAAAGCCGGCATCAGTGACACGTTTAAGGTGTTGTATTCCCACTGAAACAGTTCAGGCTTGATATTGGGTATTCCCTTGATCATGATATACCCAATCAAAAAGAGCAAAATACCTATCGTAAGAATAGTTGATAGCATTACTAAAAGGGATAGAACCAGCGATATAGGATTTCGCTTATAAGCCTTGAGCTTTTGCATATATGATCGTTTGTTGATGGATTCCATCAGCCAGTCCTCCTTTTAAGCAATGATAGTAATAAATTTATAATAAGAATGAAAACAAACAGCACGACACCTGTCGCAATTAGAGCCTCTCTATGCAATTCCGCAGCATAACCCATTTCGATTATTATGTTGGCTGTAAGTGTTCTAACGCCTTTCAACAATCCGGCAGGCATTCTTGCATGGTTCCCTGCAACCATGATGACTGCCATGGTTTCTCCTATGGCTCTGCCTATCCCTAAGACTATAGCAGCCATGATACCGGATTTTGCTGCCGGCAGAACTACAAAAAAAGTGCTTCTCTCATGACTTGCTCCGAGTGCCAGCGCACCCTCATAATAACTTTGGGGTATGGCTCTGATTGCTGATTCGCTTATACCTACAATCGTAGGCAGAATCATGATGCCTAAGAGAATGGATGCCGCCAGCATGCTGCTGCCTGTACCCCCAAAGGTATCGCGGATAAAGGGTACTATCACTACAAGTCCGAAAAATCCGTATACGATGGAGGGAATCCCTGCGAGCAGGTTTATGGCGGGTTTTAAGATGCGGTAAAGCTTTTTGGGGCAATATTTGGCCATGAATACGGCTGTTAAAACCCCTACGGGAACTCCGACAACCGCAGCGCCGGCTGTTACATAGATGCTTCCCAGGATCATGGGTAAAATGCCGAATGAAGGAGGCGTATTATTCGGTTTCCATGTTGTGCCCATCAGAAAATCAAATATCCCGATTTTAGCAATAGCGGGGACACCGTTTATAAATAGAAATAAACAAATAAGCGTGACAGCCAGAATGGATGTGCAGGCTGCTGCAAAAAATATTGCTTTCATTATGCTTTCTTTGTATTTTGTCATAGATACTTAACCCCTTAAAAGCCAGAATGTGCGTCTCATCCAGCAAATGCTCCGCTGGCTTGTTTTATCTTACTTAGCAACCTCATTCCAAGAGGTAATTTCTCCTTTGAAAATACCTTTAATTTGGTCACTTGTCAGATTACTTACCGGGTTTTCCTTATTTACAATAACAACAAGACCATCCATGGCTATAACTGTTGGCTTTAACTTCTTCAATTCGCTCTCCTTCAATTCTCTGGATGCCATACCAATATCGCATGTTCCTTCCATAGCTAATTTCATTCCCGTTGTGGAATCACTCGCCTGTATTTCAATTTCTGCATTGGTATTCAACTTCAAATAAGCCTCTTTTAACTTCTCCATGAGCGGTGTTACCGAGGAAGACCCAGCTATTACTATTTTACCGGATGGCTTCGTACTGCTGTAAGGGCCTTCCTCTGAAGAAGCAATATAACCATTTTCTTCAATTACCTTTTGTCCGTCACTGCTAAGGATAAAGCTGATAAAATCCTGAGTCAGTTCGCCGGGATTTTCCTTGGTTGCGATATTAAAAGGCCTGAAAACCTTGTAAGTATTGTTCTTGATATTCTCAACAGTAGGTTCAACTCCGTCAACTTTAACCGCTTTGACGGTATCATTCAAAGAACCCAGAGATATATATCCTATGGAATTCTTATTACCAGCGACTGTGGTCATTACAACAGAGGTACTGTTTACAACGGTTGCTTCGTCCGTTGTTTTATCTACCTTATTCCCATTTGCATCCTTTTCTTCAATTCCAAAAAGTTCAATAAATGCTCCTCTGGTGCCCGAACCATCTTCCCGGGAAACAACTGCAATTTCATTACCACCTCCAGTTGCACAGCCTGTAAAAAAGAGTGCCAGTATGGTTACGGTCAATACAATTCTTTTCATCTTTTTCATAACGTTTTTTCTCCTTTTCCTCCAGTTTTTTTACAATTCAAATACTACAGCAGAATAGTAAAATCTAAAGGCAGGTTAAGGTTAAATCTATGTAAAATCTCACGTAACACCCTTTTCTCAGATTAAAATGCCGCCAATTAAGAAGATTTTCCTTCCCAACTGGCGGCAATCTTATTACAATCTTATAGATTCACTTCTATTTCTAATCCCGACTTAAACTCTACCATTAACCTGTCATCATATACCGTTGCTTTTTCAACCAGTTTTCTGACCAGTTTATCATCGAACTCCGTAATATCACCGGTTTGCGTGTTAAGGAAGTCCGTCATTTCAGCAATCCGATCCCTCTTATCTTGGCGGAGAGCGTTTCTTGAAAGTGTTTCTTGCCTTAAGTCCCGTAAGCGGTAAATCTCGTTGACAATATTATCGTATGCTTCCTTTGAATTTGCCTTTTGGATCAACTCGGTTTGGAGTTCTTCCAGCCTTTTATCAATATCTGCTGTACTCTCATCCAAATCCTCGCTTAATACGGTTTCAATATTCTTCTTCAGTATGGCCAGAAAAGAGTTTTTTCCGCTGACCGCTACATTGATGGCATCTACAATTTTCTCTTTAAGCGTATCTTCAAGTATAGTGGAAGCGGTACAAAATAAACCGGTGTTTTCCAATCTGCTGACGCATCTCCATACGATTGATTTCTTTCCTCGGTTATTCCAATGAACCCTTCGAAATATTTCATGACACTGTTTGAAACTGCGATTTTTCGCGCGTGACCCCCCGCCCGTTTCCGGGATGAAAAGCGGTAGAGATTTAGATCCCCCTACCCTATAAACTGCAGAAAATCTCAAAAGCTAAGCAGTTCTTTAAATTTCGTGAGATTTTTTGCATCTATTTTAAGCCGTTTTTCGGCATTGTTTTCAAACGAGGTATTTGCCCCTGTTAAAAAAGAAGTGAGTGTTTTTATTTACTTGTCAGTCAAACGAACAATTTGAC
>NZ_JBAIZF010000009.1:0-4438 GCF_036762875.1 [Clostridium] cellulosi
ATCTGACATGGTACGTAACCTCCTTTGGTTGGTATTTTGTGTGCTAACTTAATTCTACCAAACGGTTACGTCCATGTCATTTTTATTGGACTTCTATGAATTTGCGAAAAATATTATACTTTATCTACTAATAGTAAACGGTAAATAATCCGTACTACCAAAAAAATAACCGCCAAAAATGGCGGTAGTTTAATTATTGCGTTTATTTTCTGCATGTTTCCGGCAGATTTTTTGACCATGGCAGCAGATCATCCAGAAAGTCAAGATTTTTATCATCCATATGCTTGGGTATCTCGGTCAGTAGATGTTCAAAATAATTATACGGTTTTAGGCGGTTTGCTTTTGCTGTTTCTGCAATGCTATATATAATTGCACTGGCTTTTGCTCCCTCTATTGTATCAATAAGATGCCAGTTCGCTTTTCCGATACAAAAACTTCGTATGGCCGATTCAGCTGCGTTGTTATCAAGTGGTACATTTCCGTCATCAAGAAATACCCTGAGATATTTCTCCTGGTTAATGCAATAGGTAAAGCCTTTCGCTGTTTCGGATTTTGGGAGTACTTCCAACAGATGTGATTTTACCCATGCAAAGAAAGCATCGACATGCGGTTTTATCTTCAGCTGTCGTTGCTGTTTTCGTTCTTCTGCCCGGAGATGCTGCAGCTCGTTTTCCAGCTTATATATGGCTGCTATCCTCTTCAGGGCCTCTTCAGCAAGTGTACCTTTGGCTTTTTCTTTCCCCAGCGCCTTTGTTACATTTGCAAAGTGCCGTCTCGCATGACTCCAGCAGCCGGCGATTTTCAGATCCTCCATCTCTTTTTCGAGAGTGTGGTACACTTGATATCCATCTGTTACCACCGTACCGCTGTATCCTTTCAGGAATTCCCTCGGATGGCTTGTATTCCTGGTCTTCTGGTATTCATACAGTATGATTGGGTTGGACTCATACATCTTTCCTGTACGATATACCCACATGTAGCTCCTGGAGCCGGCAGGCCTTCCATCCTTACTTACCAATACCGGTGTTTCATCAGCCTGCAGTATATTGGCTTTGTAGAGTTCCTGATGAAGTCGGTCATATAAAAGGGACAGATATCTCTCTGCACACTGAATAGTCCAGTTTGCCATGACCTGTCTGGATATTCTTATATCATTTCGTAAGAATTCCTGCTCCATTCGGTACAATGGAACAGCGTTGACATATTTATTGTTTATGATTGCTGCTTCCAGAGACGGTGTTACAATACTGTTGCGCAGAAGGTCAGCAGGACGCTTACCTCTGATAATGGTCTGTCCATCCATCCCTGCATATACTGCTACATGATGTTCTTCTACTTCAAAGGTGGCAGGATGAAAAACAAGTCTTTTGTATACTTCATCGGGAAGTCGTTTCCACTTTGGTCCCAGGCGGGAGCTTAATTCTTCCTCAGACAGCTCATGATTAATTACTTTTACCGGAAGGTCTTTAAGCTCTTCTTCACGCTTACCTTTTACTTTTTTCCGTGTATAGGGTCTGGGGCAAATCTGCTCGAATTCCGGTTCTACAACATATAAACCGGTTACAGCAGCTTCCGCTTCGTTTAAGGCTAAATCCAAATTTAAACTAAGCTGGCCGTCACATACCATCTTTTCAGATGAGCGACCGTACTGACGTTGCTTCGATATATTTATTTGCTCCAGCAAAAGATTCAGCTTCTTGTCTTGCACAGCAACTGTCTTTGAAAGTTCATCAGCCATGGTCTGCACAGACAAAAACAGGCTTATGAGTTCTTCCTTACTTAAGCTATTCAATTCTGATTCTGTGTATTTTTTATCCATGACTGATACTTCCTTTTTCTTTGATGCTTACATTATAACCGATATCAACAAAAAAAGCGAATTTACGATTTTGGTGCTTTCGTCATTATGACGGTGGATAAACGCCTGAAAAATGAGAAAAAACCAGAGCTTAGAAGCGCTTTGAGATAATATTATCCACGGAAGTAAAAAGGTGATGGAACGTTATCATGGATATCGCCCCATCACTGCACAGAAACTGTGGATAATTGCATTTGTATATCGAATTTGAGCTGATTTAGAAAAAATAAATTTCTCTGTTTTGCACAATATTAGTCCTAAATCTAACAAACAGATACCGGTGAGATTTTTCTGATAGCCTTTTTCTGCTCAATAGCAAGGCCTTCCATCAACCATTTAAACTGCTGAGGTGTAAGTTGCTTCATTTCAGACTCATTTCTTGGCCACTGAAAGCGTGCGTTTTCAAGACGTTTATACAGGAGAAGAAATCCATCCCCTTCGAACAGCAAGCCTTTAATCCTGTCCGTCCTTCTGCCACAGAAGAGGAATAATACTCCCTCATGGAATGGGTTCAGATGAAAGGTATTTTTTACAATAGCTGCAAGACCATCTATGCCCAATCTCATATCGGTATAGCCACAGGCAATATATACTTCTGAAAAGCCTGATGCATCATTTAACATTTGCCACCGCCTGAATTGTTGTTTCAATGAGATGTTGTGGTGTTGCTGAATTGATATTAATCGTTATGGAACCGATTGATATCGTAAGCTCCGGCGAAAACGAAGGAGTAAAAGAATGTGGGATATACTGCTCGGGGACACGGACGAAGTTTGCTTCTATAGAATGGCATGCAGCTTCACGTAATTTTTTTAACCAGTAGTAATAAGTATCCTTGCTTATATTGTTTTGCATACACCAATCTTTAACTTTTAGACCACTGGACATACATTCTTGAATCAGAGCGCGCCATTGAGAAAGTTTGACCTCTTTTTCAACCAATTTGGTATTCATGAGAACCTCCTATTAAATTCGTGTAAAGTGTGAAAACTTGTACAACTTATTACACTTTTACTACATTATCTCATGAATTGAAACTCTTAGGAATGTACGCATGGTTTACCGTTTACTACTAATATAGGTATTATGATTTCAATAACACACAAACCAAAGGAGGAAATCAAAAATGATTGGAATCGAGCAATACCGAAAAATCCTGGAGTACAAAGCATTTGGACTTGCTCAGACAAAAACCGCAAAAGCACTGGGGATAACCTATTCTTCTGTCAGCAAATACTGGAATATGAGCGAAGAAGATTATGTAAGGGAAGCTGAAAAGGAAAGGTATCACATGGATAACTACCGTCAGTACATACTGGAACATTTGAAAATTTGTCCACAAATGAGGGATACAAACATCTATATTAAATTGGTGGAGTCCTTCCCTGATCTACAAGTTAAACGAGCTACATTCTACCGCTATATGAAAGCCTTAAGGGAACAGCACGGGTATCCGCATGCCAGTAAACGTAAAACCTCACCCCGTGAAATTTCTCCACCGGGATATGAAGCGCAGGCGGGTTTTGGTCAATACAAACTTAAGGATATGTACGGGCGAATTGTACGAATATATTTCTTTTCCATGGTTCTGAGTTATAGCAGAATGAAATTTGTTTATTTTTCACCGGATCCCTTTACAACCAAAACAGCCATTAAAGCTCATAACTATGCATTCCGATATTTTGGAGGAAGAACCACAGACTATTCTTTATGACCTTGACCGTGTCTATGTAGTCAGTGAAAATCTGGGGAATATCATATTCGTACCTGCCTTTGAAGAATATGTTAAGCGTATAGGTTACAATGTTTCGCTATGTAGACCAAGAGATCCTCAAAGTAAAGGCAAGGTTGAAGAGGTGATTGGATACATAAAGCAAAGTTTTCTTGAGGGCAGGATATACACCGGAATTGATTGCCTTAACAGTGCTGCCCTTTCATGGTTGGATAGGGAAGGCAACGGGCGAATACATACTGTGACCAGAAAAGTGCCGCGTGAAATGTTCATGGAAGAGCAAAAATACCTGCTCCATGTCAAACCTTATTCCGAAGTATCAATCACTGTTGCCTCCTTTGATAAGGATGGAGTGGTAAGTTATAAAGGCAACCGTTATCTGATTAATACAGGTATGATGGATGTTCATAAACGCATTCGCATTGAAGATGATGGTGAAATGCTTTTGTTCTATGATGCTGAAACAAATGATTTATTGGCTAAATATCCGGTCACAGAAGATACCGGGCAGTTGTTCAAACCAGAAGAAAATTACAGCAGAGACAGGGTTTCTTTAACCATCATAAAACAATATTTTGCAGAATACGAAATAGCTCAGGAATTCATTCGTCGGATGGAGCAGCAACAGCCGAAATATTTTAATACACATTGCATTCGATTATACCGGATGACAAGGTTTTATACAATTGGACAATTGCTTGATGGAATAGAATACTGCATTGATACTGAACGCTGCAGTGCCTATGAGCTTTTGGCTTATCTCATGTATCAGTACGGAGAGCATATAGCTAAGAAGTTTTTGCCGAATCAGCAGTATTTTAACCATTTGGCGAGGAGTAAAGAAATAA
>NZ_JBAIZF010000025.1:0-59465 GCF_036762875.1 [Clostridium] cellulosi
TATCTCTTTATTTTTATCTTCCTTACACATAATAATTAGCCCCCAAATTTTCTGTTTGTTCTTTATTAGAACATATTATTGCACAATTTAGAATAAAATACAACTGTTCCAATAAAGAACATAAGGTTGGTGTTATTATGAAATTAATACTTGATTCCGAGGAACGCAATATTGCGGGTTCCAGGGTTAAAATCGCCAGACTAAAAAACAATATGACACAACAGGAACTTGCGGCTAAACTCGAAACACTTGCCGTCTATATTGACAGAGCAAGTATTTCAAAAATTGAACAGCGCAAAAGAATAATTACTGATATTGAACTTTTAGCCTTATCCCAAGTGCTAAATGTAAGTGTCAGTTGGTTATTGGGTCTAGATAAATAAGTTTTTGTTCTAATACAGAACATTATAGTATATACCCTGCATCCCACAAAATTAACAACATTTATTCTTTGTCTTACAATTTTTCTTTTCATATCACCCCTATTTGCTTATCTCTTTTCATCACAACATAAAAAACACACCTTTCTATACTTTAACCCAGTATAAGAAAGGTGTGCCCCTTTCGGCTGTATACTTTGATATCACATATTTCCGTAGGTAATACAAGGGCAAATATTATTTTTTCTTTGCAATCAGTGTCCAGCGTATAGCCGTTTTTATTTTTTGTTCTTCATCTTGTCCATTTACCTGAACCTTTATATAGTATGGCCTCATATTAAATTTATAACAATTTTCTACAAGATACTCCGTTACCTGGATGAGAGCCTTTGTAACAGTATATGATGCTTTTACTCCTATGCAATCAACATGAACAATAGAATCACTTACAACATTTTTAATTACAGCCTCTGAAACTGCATTAACATTGCTGGTACCCGATACCTTTAGTACCTGTATGCTCATTATAAAATCCCTCCTTAATGTTTCAAGCATTATAGGAAGGGATTTCTCATAATTTCAAGTTTCTTGGTTTCTTACATTTATGTAATGAAGTATTAATTAAAATACTTCAAACCTATACTTCATTACGGAAGGAAGGAATTTGGTTAACCTCTCCTTCTCGTAATGAAGTACATGTTTAATACTTCATTACATGAGTTATTATAAAGCCCAAAAACTTTTTGTCAAATTTTCATGGCTCTTTTTTTTATTAAATTTTTGTTACATTTCATGAAAAATTTTTATCTAAAAATTTGATTTTATTTTATTTCCAAATATAATGCCGTCATCATTAAATACACCGCCAAATGGTGTTTGATTTTTATGTGTTATTTTATAATTAGAGGATAAATTTTTATGAAAGGACGATGGCAATGAATATAAATTTAATTATAGAAAACAAAATCAAATACGAAATGGGACAACTGTATAATTACCTAAATGAAATAGAGAATACTTATATATCATCTCAGATAACTGGGGAAAATTTAGTTAAATTTTATAACCTGAATGCAACTTATCAGTACGGCCACTGGCGATGTGTTTGTCCTTTTCACCAAGGAGCCTCCAATAAAACAGAATTTATCTTTAACGATAACGAAAAAAGTTTTACATGCTTTGCCTGTTGCATTAATTCAGGGATTTACTTCAAATGCTCTTAATGAAGCCAAAATATTTGCTGCAGTACATTTTGCTCATTTGAACCTTGCTTTTAATTCAATAAGTGATTATAGAGAAAAAATAAAGCAGAAAGTCATAAAAAGATATGAGGCAACAAAAAGTTTAGACATTAAGGATTATTATGATATCTCAATATTACCCGATAAATCTGCTTTACCGGTCAATACAGTAACGAGAAAACCAGATAATTCTTCTGTGAATAACAAAAATGAATTTCCTATTGAATCATCTTCGAAGAAAGATGCTGAACATAATATTTATATACAAGCGACAGAAGACGCAAAAAACAGTATATTGCTGCATGAAATCCTGTTAAATAAAGAACAGTTCAATTCAATTGATAAATTGCAGGATTTCATGCATAAAAAGTATTATATTTCTGGCGATATTATAGAAAAATATGGACTTATGTATTTTGACAGACAAAGCAAAAGTAAACTCACTCATCCTAATTTTTATGGGCTTAGTGACAGAGTAATATTTCCATTCAAAGACCATAAATCAGGCATAATAGCAGGACTACATTGCAGACTTGCCTCACACAAAAAAGGAGAAGAAAAAAGTAAACATAGTGCAAAATACTTAAATATTGTTGACTATGGCGAATTTAAAACTAAAGATAATGGGTATCAGTATTATGGTATAAAACCTTTTTCAATAGGACAGTTTTTGTTTAATTTGTTTGAAATTAAAAATAATAAAGTAACCAAATTATTGGTTACTGAAGGTGTTGCCGACTGCCTGAAACTGATATCCTTAGGATATATTAATGCCGTTTCCCCCGGTCAATCTAACCTGACTGACGAACAAATAAATCTGTTAAAACACTATTTTGGCTGTGAAATTGAAGTACTGCTCTTTTTTGATAATGATAATAATAACATCGGACAGTGTAATAGCATCCAAATAGCCTATAAGTTATGGAACAGTGGATTTAGAAAAATAAAAATTGTCCGCACCTTTCCCGGGCAAGGAAAGGATTTGACGGATGTCGCTGTTGCAATCCAGGATGATAACCAATAACTCTACTTCATTACGAGAAGGAGGGGTTAATAAAATAGTATTCGGTTTTTTGTGATGTATCCGTTTTACAGAACATTTCAGATGCCCAGTTGTACCGTCTTAAGCAGAAATTTGATATAGATACAATTAAAGAAATTGATGAGAAATGTACAAGAGAACAAATTATCAATATAGTGGGTAAGATAATAAATGGCATTCCGTTTGAACTTGATGAATATTTTTCTCCCGAAAAATTTACACCACCAACTTTAGTAGACGAAGATTTTAAACCAATCCTGGTTGAACCTGAAGATATGCCATTTTAGAATAAATTTATTGTAAAAATATTTGACTTTTATGTTTATCCTTTCCTACAATACTGTAAATCTTGGAAAGGAGTTGGTGCTGTATGAAAAATGAGAATCTTAAATCATAAATCAAAGGACTATTAAGTAATGTCGAGAAGGTGTTAGGTAAAGACTCTATTCAATACCAAAAATTGGATTACATTCTTGATATTTTAGTAACTGTTTATGAATGCAACTATGACAGTGAGAAGGATTTACTAGAAGAATCAAAGGCTCTTCTTGCAAAACTATCAAAAGAAATACCTGAACTATCACCTGAGCAGTTTAGAGAAAAATATCCAAGCATAAGTCAAATGATTGCTTATTTAGATGAATGGCTTACTAACTAATTATCTTACAAGGCTTTCCAGCAAGAAAACTGGAAAGTCTTTTTTATTCTTTTTTATTTAATAAGATAATGGGTAAGAAAATTGAATCTCTTCAATTGCTTTAAATTCTACTATGCAGTTTCTCATTCTAAGCCACCTGTACTCTAACCTATAATCCCCATTCACTTAAATTTTTTAATTTTAGAATCACTTTTATACCCCTTAACCCTTAAAACCGTTTCTAATCCTTTTACCTGTTCAAAACCTATGCATTTGCTCTGTTTTTAATGTGAAATGCTTGAATTCTAATAATTTATCTTACTTATTTTCTAATTAAGGAAACCGTTTCTAAAATCGGATTTTATACTTTGCGCTCCTGAAAAAAATTAATTTGTATAAAACAAAATAGGGAAAGAAACCGCAACAAAGCAATCTCTTCCCCTATTTTGCCCGTTTGCCAACTACATTCCCCAGAATGCACTTTAAATATAGCATATCCTAGAATTATTTGTAAAGAAGTATATCTTTAATTTTAGTTATCCTCATATTATAGTTCCTTTTAGTTCCTAACTTTTTATTCCAGTTCGTTTGAGAACATTTTATTAAGGCATAGAAAACAAAGAGAAAAGGGTAAAAACAGTTTAATCAAAATTTATAATATATTGCTTATTTATTGCATATATAGCCGAGAATAAATCAGAAAGTCTTAAACTCCACTATTTATTATGCCTATAGATTATCAAACATATTAAATATGTCGTCAGGTAGTTCATGTTGGTCACAACTATTATTTTCTTTCTCTTTGTTTTCTAGTATAATTTCTCCACATTCTTTTATTGCTTCTTTCACTACCTGTTTTATCATTTCCTCATCAAGACCTTTATCTCTTCCCCCTATATAACTTAACACCGCCTTAATTACATAATCTGTTTTGTACTTTTGTAAAGAAAGTATGTTATATACCTTAGCATCATCCTCCCTATCCATAGAAAATGAGAGGTTTATCCTTTTTATTGCCATAAACTCACCTTCTTAGTTCTCGCTCTAATAGGATTCATCCTGGTTGATTGTCTTGTCCATTTGAACACTTAACCTCTGGCCTCCTATGCTATAAAATTTACCTTCATAAATTAAAAGATTGCTTGATGATATTGGTTCAGTATTAGATTTAGTAAAACCAGATTCGCTAATATAACCTTCACTTGTTTTTGTACATTTGTTACCATTATCAAGGCCTAATAAAATCCTGTTTCTCATAACAATTCCTCCTACGTCCACTCCTTTTGCAAATAACGCTTCGGCTATTGGAAGAGTACCGAATATATCAGCATACATTGGAATGCCCACTACAGTAGCAAGCATCACTGCAAATGGATTATTACCTCCAACCACATTTTCTATGAATGACTGTGGAATCCAGTTATGAATAGCCGCCCCTATGCCTACACCGATTAATACATATAGCCAAACCCTTTTGATAATATCTCTGACCCGTTCCTTTGAATATGATATTCTTTCCTTACGAGTCATTTCAGGCACTTCCGCATCAACATTTTCAATTTCCCTTACATATCCTTCTACATATTTTTCAAGTCTAAACTTTTCTATTAAAGTTCCTCCAATAACTGCCAAAATTAAGCCTACTACAACATAGGCTATGGCAATTTTAAGACCGAAAAATGAAATTAACAACATTAATGACGCCAAATCTACCATTGGCGAAGATATTAAGAAAGAAAAGGTTATGCCTAAAGGCAATCCAGCCGAAGTAAAACCTATAAAAATTGGTATACTGGAGCAACTGCAAAAGGGAGTTATCGTACCAAGCAGTGCCCCAAGTATATTCCCTTTAATGCCTTTTATCTTTCCGAGAATCTTCTTTGTCCTCTCTGGCGGAAAATAACTCTGGATATAGGATATGACAAATATTAATAGTGATAATAATATAAATATTTTAATTGTATCGTATATAAAAAAGTGAATACTTCCGCCTATCCTTTCGCTAACAGGTAAACCAAATACTTTTTCCACAAGAAGTCTTACCAATTCTGAAAGCCATCTCATTTTTAATAGTTGGTCATTTAACCAACCGAATATCATGGCTAATATGTTCATATGAAAACATCCCCTTTACCCCTTACACACTTCAAGTTATTTTTCAACATGTTTGCACTTTTCAACTTCACTGCAATTCTCTTATTTTGATTAATTACATACCGCTTATCAAATCTGATTGTTCTTTACGCTCTGTATTAAATCCTCGACTTTTTCCTTAATTATATCTCTTGTTTTTCTGTAATCCTCTATTGGTCCGCCTGACGGGTCACTAAGCCCCCAATCTTCTATATGCTGGCATGGTACATAAGGGCATTCTACATTACATCCCATCGTTATTAATATATCTACTTCCGCCGGAATATCGCTTAATAGTTTCGGATGATGGTCACTCATATCCACTCCTGCTTCTTCCATTACCTGTACTGCTAGTGGCTTCACTTCAGGGTATTTTTCCGTCCCTGCCGAATATGCTTCTAATACGTCACTTTCCAACTTCTTTGCCCAACCTTCTGCCATTTGAGAACGGCAAGAGTTGTGGACACATACAAAAGCAACCTTCTTTTTCATTCGATACCACCTTTTTCTACAAGGTTATTGAAACCAATGCCTTGTACTATTTGCAATCCTGACCAATGTAAGCATGACCGGGACTTCAACCAATACCCCTACAACTGTTGCAAGAGCGGCTCCAGATTCCAGTCCAAAGAGTGAAATTGCCACTGCAACTGCAAGTTCAAAGAAATTGCTTGCTCCAATCATTCCCGCAGGTGCTGCAATATCATGGGGAAGTTTCCATATCTTTGCCCATCCATAAGCAATGAAGAATATAAAGAATGTCTGGATAATTAATGGTATGGCAATTAATATAATATGCAAGGGATTACTTAAAATTATTTCACCCTGGAACGAGAAAATAATTACTAAAGTGAGAAGCAAACCTACGATTGTTACATTATCAAATTTCTTGAGAAAAATGTTCTCGAAATACTCTATACTCTTATGTTTAATGATGTTCCTTCTAGTAAGGTACCCTCCTGCCAATGGAATAACAACAAACAGGATTGTTGATAATATCAGCGTGTCATAAGGAACGGTCACATTACTTACCCCTAATAGGAATGCAACAATTGGTGTAAATGCAAACAATATTATCAGGTCATTCACTGCTACCTGCACTAATGTATAAGCAGGGTCGCCTTTTGTCAGATAACTCCATACGAATACCATAGTGGTACATGGTGCGGCTCCTAATAATACTGCACCTGCAAGATAGTCTGTCGCTAAATCCGGACCAATCCACCTACTGAACACTACTTTCTAGAAAAACGCTGCAATAAGATACATTGTAAAAGGCTTGATAAGCCAGTTTGTTACACAAGTAACTATTAGTCCCTTCGGTTTTTTTGTTGCCCTGACAATGCTTGAAAAATCAATTTTCAGCATCATTGGGTAAATCATTAGCCATATGAGAATAGCAACAGGAATTGATACATTTGCATATTCAAATTTGCTTAAAGTTTCAGGGATTGAAGGAACTAATTGTCCTATTGCAACTCCTACTATAATGCATACTGCTACCCATACTGTAAGGTACTTTTCAAAAAAACCTAATCCTTTATTTTCTTGCATTGTTTCTTTGTCACTCAAGTTTTATGCCCCCTATCAATTTAAATTATCTTGTTCTTACTATATGATTATATTCAGTTATAATCATATAGTGACTAATTTAAAGTTTTTACAGAAAAATAACTAAAATCAGTTTTCTATTATTAATAATTTTCATTAATTGTTATTGCACTGCTCTCGAAGATACTTAAGAACCTGACTTTTATCTTCCCGTAGTTGCTCACATGTAAAGTTACTGTTTTTATATTTTTTAAGTGTCTCTATATCTCTTAACAATTGTGTATTTTCAGCCATCTTGTTTTTAATAAATTCATACAGTAGGTTATTTTCTTCAATAAACTTGTTATCTACTCTGTAATAGACCCATTGAGATTTCTTTTCACGGGTTATAATACCTGAAGTTTTTAATTTATTTAGATGTCTTGAAGCATTAGACTGCGTCATATCCAGCACTGTTTCTATCTCGCACACACAGAGTTCCTGTCTTATTAGCAAATTGAGTATTCTAATTCTGTTTTCATCTCCCAACGCTTTAAAGATTTCTATTAAATCCAATTTATCACCACCATATGATTATATTCAATTATACTCATATATATAATAGTTTTGATTTATTTCTCTGTCAACAATAAATACATTATCTTATAAATCAAAAAATATGTTTTTTATATTTATCACATAATTCAAGAATACGTTCCCATAACATACCCCAAACCTCCCCTACGATGTGAAAATCTAATTTTGGGAATAACTTTATTATTTTAGAACCAACTTTATTATCATAGAGTCAACTTTATTATTTCTAAAACATTTTCCTTATTCCTTTTCCCTAAAAATCCATACCCCTAACTATGTATATTTAAAATAAACTCCACTCCACCCCCCACACCCTCAAACCCTTATGCCTTCTCGCCTTGAACCTATTTCCCTATTTCTTTCCAGATAATAAAGTCCGCTCTATTTTCTCATATTTTTATCCCATTTAATAACATGTTTTCCTTAATTCTTGTAACAATTTTTAAAATAAAGTTGGTTCTTTTTAGGGGTAAGGTGCAAGTGAAAAGGTATAAGGTTGCATTTTCCCATGTTCTTTTTCTAATCTTTTTATCAATCCTGGTATCAATATTTCTCTCAATACTATAATCAATACTCTCCTTAATCCCTTTAAAATCAATGCCTTTAGCCTTATTCCTTACTCCTTAACCCTAACATACACCTTAGCCCCTTCCCCTGTAAAAAAAGCAAACCCCGCAGCAAAACAAGATTTCTCTTGCATCTACCGCGAGGTTTTGGAACAAACTTTATTTTTATAGAGCGAAGTTTATTATTACGGAGTGGAGTTTATTTGAATTATACACATAGAACAACCTCCAATAAGTATTATTCAAAAACCAGAAAAAAAGCTCTCATTTGAGAGCTTTTGATGGGGATACCGGGTTTTGCCATAAAACTTGGCCGTACTTGATACGCTCTCCCATATATTTGATTTCCCCATGCATTCTTTGCAACGATGGATTAAATTTATTGTCAAGAATTTATCGGATTTAATTGCCGATATCCGACTCGCCAACTATTACCTCTTCAAGAGCTGCGCCCGGCGGAACCATTGGCCATACCTTAAGATCCCTGTCTATCTCGCAGTTTATAACGACGGGCCTTCCAAGACTCATAGCCTCTTTTAAAGTGCTTTCAACCTGAGATTCTTCTGTCAGGTTAAAACCAACTGCTCCAAAGGCTTCAGCCAGTTTAACAAAATCTGTGCAGCGGTCAAGAGTAGTCTGGGAATACCTGCCATCATAGAACATGTTCTGCCACTGGCGAACCATACCCAGAGCATGGTTATTCATTATAACCACAATTACAGGAACATTGTACTCAACCGCAGTTGCAAGCTCGTTCAGATTCATCCTGAAGCTCCCGTCTCCGGCTATATTGAACACTTTTTTACTCGGACGGGCAATGGACGCTCCAATAGATGCGCCAAGGCCAAAGCCCATGGTTCCAAGGCCTCCGGAGCTTATGAATAAACGAGGCTTAGTAAATTTATAATACTGGGCAGTCCATATCTGATGCTGTCCTACCTCTGTGGCAATAATTGCATTCCCATTGGTCAGCTCATAAATCTTATTCAGTATGTACTGCGGCGATAAACCGTTGCCTGAATATTGGAGAGGGTATTTTTGTTTCAGGTCTTTAATAAATCTCAGCCACTGGGAACGATCCTTTGTCACGATACCTTTATTGAGTCTTTTTAAGACTTCCTTGGCATCCCCGATTATGTGGTGCTCCGCAATAACGTTTTTATTGACCTCTGCCTCGTCAATATCTATATGAAGTATCTTGGCATTGGGAGCAAACCTGTCAAGCCTGCTAATAACCCTGTCGCTGAACCGAGCCCCTACGGCAATGAGCAGATCGCACTGGGTAACGGCAAGATTGGACGTCTTAGTGCCATGCATGCCAACCATTCCCGTATAAAGGTCGTGGGTGGCTGGAAATGCTCCCATTCCCATAAGGCTCAATGTAACTGGAGAATTAAGCTTTTCAGCAAGTTCCAGAAGCTCCTCGGAAGCTTCGGAGGAACACACTCCTCCGCCTGCATATATAATTGGCTTTTTGCTTTCATTAATAAGCTCCAGAGCTTTTTCAACATCTTCATCCCTTATGGTTCCGATGCATCTCACAGACTCTTCCTTCTGTTGAGGCTCATACTCCGCAAACTGAGCTGTTATATCCTTTGGTATGTCAATAAGTACAGGTCCCGGACGGCCTTCCTTTGCAATTTTAAATGCTTTTCTTACTATATCTGCAAGATCGTTTACATTCCTCACTACAAAATTATGTTTTGTAATGGGCATGGTAATACCGGTAATATCAACTTCCTGAAAACTGTCCTTTCCAAGGAGGTTGGACGCAACATTGCCAGTAATTGCAACCATGGGTATGGAATCCATATATGCCGTTGCAATACCTGTTACAAGGTTTGTTGCTCCGGGGCCCGAAGTTGCAAGGCAAACTCCCACCTTGCCTGAAGCTCTTGCATAGCCGTCGGCAGCATGAGCAGCACCCTGCTCATGGGAAGTCAAGATATGCCTTATTTTGTCCTGGTATTTGTATAATGCGTCGTATATATGTAAAACTGCCCCTCCAGGAAAGCCAAATATGGTATCTACTCCCTGCTCCAAAAGACAGTTAATCAGTATTTCAGCACCTGTCATCCGCATGTCAAATCCTCCTTGCAGCCTATTTTGGTTGAACTAAGGATTAAATCTTCAATACCGCCCCTTCGCTTGCTGATGTAACCATTTTCGCATAGCGGGCAAGGTATCCTGTGTTAACTTTTGGAGGCGGGCATTTCCACTCTGCTTTTCTTCTTTCCAGTTCTTCATCCGAAACCTCCAGAGTAAGGGTACAGGCATTCATATCAATTGAAATAATGTCCCCGTCTTTAACAAGGGCAATGGGACCGCCTTCGGCAGCTTCGGGAGAAACATGGCCAATGCTGGCTCCTCTTGTAGCACCGCTGAACCGTCCGTCGGTTATTAATGCTACATCGGCATCCAGCCCCATTCCGGCAAGAGCTGATGTGGGCATGAGCATTTCTCTCATACCGGGTCCTCCCTTAGGACCTTCATACCTTATTACTACAACCTCTCCCTTGTTGATGCTGCCTGAAAGAATTGCCTTTATAACTTCTTCTTCAGAATCAAAAACCCTGGCTGGCCCCTTATGAACAAGCATATTCTCAGCAACGGCGCTTCTCTTTACAACACTGCCCTTAGGCGCAAGATTTCCTTTGAGAACAGCAATGCCTCCAGTTTGTGAGTAAGGGTTGTCATTTGGCCTGATAACCTTGGTATTAAGGTTTTCGGCATTCTTAATGTTTTCTCCGATGGTTTTGCATGTTACGGTAAGGCAGTCTTCTTCTATGAGGTCCTTTTTGGACAGCTCTTTCATAACAGCTGAAATACCTCCTGCAGCATTAAGGTCCTCAACGAAGTGATTTCCTGCAGGAGCAAGCTTGCATAAATTGGGAGTCTTTTCGCTGATGGAGTTTGCCATATCCAGATCAAAAGGAATTCCAGCCTCGAAAGCTATAGCCGGCAGGTGCAGCATGCTGTTTGTGCTGCAGCCCAGTGCCATGTCTACGGTAAGGGCATTCTTGAAAGCTTTTTCTGTGAGAATATCTCTGGGCTTAATATCCTTTTCAACAAGCTCCATAATTTTCATGCCTGCCTTTTTTGCAAGGCGAAGCCTTTCAGAATACACCGCAGGTATTGTGCCGTTGCCAGGAAGAGCCATACCTATTGCCTCGCAGAGGCAATTCATGCTGTTAGCGGTAAACATACCGGAACATGAACCGCAGCTAGGGCAAGCGGTATTTTCAAGGTCGGAAAGCTCTTCTTCTGTCATTTTCCCGGCCTTGACCGCTCCAACGGCCTCAAACATATTTGTAAGGCTTACTCCCTCTGCGCAGGTGCGCCCAGCCAGCATGGGGCCGCCACTAACAACAATGGTGGGAATGTTAACGCGAGCCGCTCCCATAAGCATTCCGGGAACAATCTTATCGCAGTTTGGTATAAGCACAAGACCGTCAAAGCCATGAGCAAGCGCCATGGATTCGACACTGTCTGCAATAAGCTCACGGGAAGCAAGGGAATAATGCATTCCAATATGCCCCATAGCTATACCATCGCATACTCCTATTGACGGAAACTCAATGGGTGTGCCTCCGGCGATACGTACACCGGCTTTTACGGCTTCTCCTATTTTATCAAGGTGCATGTGCCCCGGTACAACTTCACTTTTGGCATTTACAATACCAATTAAGGGACGTTTTATTTCTTCATCCGTAAGGCCCAGGGATTTTAAAAGTGATCTGTGAGGAGCCCTCTCAAGACCTGATTTAACTGCATGGCTGCGCATATTTTCACGCCCTTCCTTAACTCAATGGTTTAGATTTTGAATATAAAATGTATTAAAAAGATTTAATGTAGTGCTTTTCTTATGGATTTCCACGTTTAAAGATTTTTTACTTTATGATAGATCCCATTATTATTTATAAAGATTAATTAACCGCTGCTGACCATTTTGGGAGAAAACGCTGTCTTGCGTTTTTGCTCCCAAAAATGTTTGTATTATTCAATGAAGCTTACTATAAGCTCTCCCATCTTAGTTGTGCCAACAAGAGTTTTACCCGGGCTCATAATATCTCCTGTTCTGTAGCCCTCTTCAAGAACCCTGTCAACAGCAAGTTCAATGGCCTTTGCTTCCTTTGGAAGGTTCAGGGTATATTTAAGCATCATTGCCGCAGAAAGGATGGTGGCAATGGGGTTTGCCTTATCCTGACCCGCAATGTCAGGGGCTGAGCCATGTACAGGTTCATAGAGTCCAAAACTTCCCTCGCCAAGGCTTGCTGAAGGCAGCATGCCTATTGAGCCTGTAATCATGCTTGCCTCATCGGACAATATATCTCCAAACATATTGGTGGTAACAATTACGTCAAACTGGTTGGGGTTTCTTACAAGCTGCATTGAAGCGTTGTCAACGTACATGTGCTCAAGGGAAACATTAGGATAATCTTTTGAAACCCTTTCAACAACCTCACGCCAGAGCCTTGAGCTTTCCAATATATTTGCCTTGTCCACACTTGTAACCTTGCGGTTTCTCTTTAAAGCTATATCAAAGGCAATGCGGGCTATGCGCTCAACTTCTCCTACACTGTAGGTTTCGGTATCAAAAGCCTCAGGGCCCATTTTTCCGTTTTCTCTTATTCCTCTTTCTCCGAAATAAATGCCTCCGGTAAGCTCACGCACAACCATTATGTCAATTCCGTCGCCAACAATCTCAGGCCTTAACGGACATGCATCCTTAAGCTCTTTATTAAGTACAGCCGTCCTTAAATTTGCGTAAAGCCCAAGCTTGCCTCTAAGGCCCAAAAGAGCTTTTTCAGGTCTTTTATCCCCGGGAAGCGTATCCCATTTGGGGCCACCCACAGCTCCCAGAAGCACCGCATTGCTGTTTCTGCAGCCTTCAACAGTCTCCTCAGGAAGAGGTTCGCCTGTTGCGTCAATGGCGCATCCGCCAGCCAGATATTTGGAATACTCAAAAGTATGACCGTAAATTGAACCAATTTTATCAAGAACCCGGATGGTCTGTTCAACCACTTCCGGGCCAATCCCGTCACCGGGAATTACTGCAATTTTATAGTTCATGGGATATCCTCCGCTATTTTGAAATTTTTATAAATCATCTGTGGCTTTGGACTTAAGGTAATTTACAAGACCATCCGCCGCCATAATTTTTTTCATGAACTCAGGAAACGCCTGTGCTTTGAAGGTGCTTCCCTTTGTTACATTCCTGATGATTCCCGAATCGAAATCAACCTCAACCTCATCACCGGCCTCAATTCCCTCGACAGCAGCTTCACACTCGAGGATTGGAAGTCCTATGTTAATGGCATTGCGATAGAATATCCGGGCAAAGGTTGATGCAATTACACAGGATATGCCGGACGCCTTAATGGATATTGGCGCATGCTCGCGGGATGAGCCGCAGCCAAAGTTCCTTCCGGCAACAATAATGTCTCTCGGCTTAACGTTTTTAACAAAATCCTTATCTATATCCTCCATGCAGTGAAGTGCCAGTTCCTTAGGATCCGAGGTATTAAGGTAACGGGCAGGTATAATGACATCAGTATCTACGTTATCTCCATATCTAAAAACCTTGCCTTTTGCTTTCATAAATTCTCCTCCTTAAAATTTAACCTGCCGGGATAACCTTTAAGGATACCCTTTTGGGCAGCAAGCCTCCGATGCTATAGGAGCGTTGCTCAATCACGCTTTAATATGGTATCAGGATCAGTGATTTTGCCTGTTATGGCAGACGCTGCTGCTACGGCGGGACTTGCAAGATACACCTCGGATTCCGGGTGTCCCATACGTCCTACAAAGTTGCGGTTGGTGGTGGAAATGGCTCTTTCCCCCTTGGCAAGTATGCCCATGTGCCCGCCAAGGCAGGGTCCGCAGGTAGGTGTTGATACTACAGCACCCGCTTTAACCATGTCCTGGATAAGACCCTCTTTCAGAGCTTCAAGATAAATATTCTGGGTGCCGGGGAATACAATAACCCTTACCCCTTTCTTTACCTTGTTGCCTTTAAGGATTCTTGCGGCAGCCCTTAAATCTTCCATACGGCCATTTGTGCAGGAGCCGATTACTACCTGGTCAATTTCAACTTCCCCGACTTCATCAATGGTCCTTGTATTGTCAGGAAGATGCGGGAAGGCAACTGTTGGCCTAATCTCTCCCAAATCAATCTCATAAACCTCATCATAAACTGCGTCAGGGTCAGGCTCATATACAGTAAATGGCTTTGTGGAGTGTTTCTTCACATAATCAAGGGTTATATCATCCACAATGAATATGCCGTTCTTGGCACCTGCTTCTATTGCCATGTTTGCCATTGTGAAGCGGTCGTCCATGGTCAGGTTCTTAACCCCGTCCCCTACAAACTCCATGGATTTGTAAAGGGCACCGTCCACACCTATCATGCCAATGATGTGCAAAATAACGTCCTTTCCGGATGCCCAACCTTGAGGCTTGCCCTTCAGAACAAACTTTATGGCAGAGGGTACCTTGAACCAGCACTTTCCGGTAGCCATGCCGGCAGCCATGTCAGTGCTGCCGATACCTGTTGAGAATGCGCCTAAAGCTCCGTATGTACAGGTGTGGGAGTCAGCACCTATAATAAGGTCCCCGGGTACTGCCAGACCCTTTTCAGGAATAAGGCAGTGCTCAATTCCCATTTCGCCTATCTCAAAATAGTTTTCAATATCCATTTTCTTTGCAAAACAGCGGATCATTTTGCACTGCTCTGCAGCTTTAATGTCTTTGTTGGGTGTAAAATGGTCTGGTACAATTGCAACCTTGCTTTTATCAAAAACCCTTGTAAATCCGGTCTTTTCAAACTCCTTAACTGCGACAGGAGTGGTGATATCATTTCCCAGCACCAGGTCCAGTTGTGCTTCGATTAATTGTCCCGGCTCAACCTTGTCAAGACCTGCGTGAGCCGCGAGAATTTTCTGCGACATTGTCATACCCATTTTAAATTTCCCCCTGTCATAAATAAACTTTTATCTTCTTTTCAAGTTCTTTTAACAGCTTATATTCTATTGAATCCACAAGGGCTATCCAGCTTGCTTCTATTATGTCGGTGGATACACCTACGGTGGTCCATACCGATTCTCCATCCGTTGATTCAATTAATACTCGAACCTTTGCCGCAGTGGCCTTATTGGAGTCAATGACGCGCACTTTAAAGTCGGTCAGGTGCACATGTGACAGTTCAGGATAAAAGACTTCAAGAGCTTTTCTTAACGCCCTGTCAAGAGCATGCACAGGACCGTTCCCTTCTGCGGCGGTAATTTCGGATCTACCGTCCACCTTAACCTTAATAAGGGCTGATGCTGATGGTCCTGTCTGGCTTGGCTGCTCTGTCATGAGCTTGAAAGTCTCAAGCTCAAAGAAGGGCTTGTATTTTCCAAGCTGCTTTCTTATTACCAGTTCAAAGGTGCTTTCAGCTCCCTCAAACTGATATCCCTGATGCTCAAGCTCTTTAAGACGGTTAATGATTTCTTCGGCCTCACGTGACTCCTTACTGATGGACGGATTAATCTCACGGATTTTGTCAAGGATAGTATTTCTTCCCGCCACCTCGGACATCAAGAATCTGCGCTTATTGCCTACAAGGGATGGATCAATATGCTCAAAGGAGCTTGAAGCTTTGCAGACACCGTCAATATGCATGCCTCCCTTATGAGCAAAGGCGCTGTTTCCTACATAGGGCTCCCGTTCACTTAAGGTTATGTTGGCAATTTCGGCAATCTTTCTGGCGGTAAAGGTTAAGTTTACAAGCTGTTCTTGCGGTATGCACATTATATTCTTTTTAAGCTGCAGGTTTGGAATTATAGTACTTAAATTTGCATTTCCGCACCTTTCGCCAAAGCCTATATAGGTACCCTGAACATGGGTTGCTCCTGCCTCCACCGCCATGATGGAATTGGCAACAGCCATGCCCCCGTCATTATGGGTGTGTATGCCTATTTGCACATCGCCGAAGGCTTCCTTAACGGTTTTAACAATCTCGTAAACCTCGCTTGGGAAGCATCCTCCGTTGGTATCGCAGAGAACAAGGCAGTCGGCTCCGCCTTCCACCGCTGCCGAAAGAGCCTTCATGGCATATTCACGATTGCTTTTATAGCCGTCAAAGAAATGCTCGGCGTCAAAAATCACTTCTTTTCCTTTTTCCTTCATGAAGGCAATGGTTTCGGAAATCATTCTGAGGTTTTCCTCAAGGGTGGTTTTTATAACATTGGTCACATGAAAATCCCAGCTCTTGCCGAAGATTGCAACAACAGGAGTGTTGGCAGATAACAGGGACATTACGTTTTTATCGTCCTTGGCACTTATATCCCTGCGCCTTGTGCTGCCAAAGGCGACCAGCTTTGCGTTCTTCAGGGTAACGCCCTGCATACGGTTGAAAAACTCTATATCCTTGGGATTTGAACCGGGATTTCCCGCCTCAATATATGCAACTCCCAGGTTATCCAGGGCTTTCACTATTTTAAGTTTGTCTTCCACCGAAAAGGATATCCCCTCTGCCTGGGCTCCGTCACGTAGAGTGGAATCAAATATGTCAACTTTCTGCTGCATCAGCATTGCCTCCTCTCCTGTCATGCTTACAGCTGTTCCTCAAGCTTCTCCTGGTAAATCATCTTATTAATTGCATTAAGATAGGAAAGAACGCTTGCCTCAAACACGTCGGTACTGACTCCCTTGCCGGTATAGAGCCTGGTATCGCGGCGAAGCTTGACATAGGCTTCACCCTGGGCATCCTGGCCATCGGTTACCGACTTTAGCTGATAATCTTCAAGGCTGAATGTAACACCGACAATTTTGTCAATGGCATTAAAGGCCGCATCAATGGGACCGTCGCCGGTTGCTACCTCTTCTATAACCTTGGGTTCGCCATTTTGCTTGATGACCCTTACATTAGCGGTAGCTGTAATGGTATTGCCGGTGTTTATAACAAACCGGTCAAGCTTATAGGTTTCGGGAATTTCAATGGCCTTATTGGACAGGAGTGCTTCAATGTCTGCATCCTGAACCACTTTCTTCTTATCAGCCAGAATCTTGAATTTTTCAAAGGCAGCATCCAGCTCTTCCTTGGAAAGTGTATAGCCCAAAACTTTCAGGCGATCATCGAATGCATGGCGTCCGGAATGCTTGCCTAAAACCATGGTGTTTTTGGAAAGCCCTATGGATTCGGGTGTCATTATTTCATAGGTGCTCTTTTCAGCCAATACTCCATGCTGATGGATGCCTGACTCATGAGCAAAGGCATTTGCTCCTACAATGGCCTTGTTGGGCTGTACCGAAACACCTGTAATGCTGCTGATAAGCTTGGATGAACGGTATATTTGGGTGGTTTCCACACGGCATGTGGTATTGAACATGTCATTTCTGGTCTTCATTGCCATGACGATTTCTTCAAGAGCCGCGTTTCCTGCACGCTCTCCGATGCCGTTTATGGTGCATTCCACCTGGGTTGCCCCTGCCTTTACGGCAGCAAGGGTATTTGCAACAGCCATTCCCAGGTCATTGTGGCAATGTACTGAAATTATGGCCTTATCTATATTGGGAACATTATTTTTAAGGTACTGAATGAGATCATAGAATTCGTCAGGGGTGGTGTAGCCCACTGTATCCGGAACATTTATAACAGTTGCGCCTGCATTTATTGCCGTCTCAAACACCCGGCAAAGAAATTCGCGATTGCTTCTTGTGGCATCCTCTGCCGAGAATTCCACTTCAGAGCAATAATTTTTGGCATAGGCAACCATTTTCTTTGTGCGTTCCAGAACTTCGTCGGGGGTCATCCTTAATTTATATTTCATATGTATGTCGGATGTTGCCAAAAAGGTGTGAATACGCGGATTAACCGCTCCCTTTAAAGCTTCTGTCGACCTGTCTATATCCTTTTCCACTGCTCTTGAAAGGCTTGCCACAGTACAGTCCTTAATGGTTTCGGCAATAGCCTTGACTGACTGGAAGTCACCCGGTGACGCTATGGCAAACCCGGCTTCAATGACATCCACCTTCAGGCGTTCCAATTGCCTTGCAACCTCAATTTTTTCCTGAAGGTTCATGCTGCAACCGGGAGACTGCTCACCGTCTCTTAAGGTTGTATCGAAAATATATATCCGTCCTGCCATAATGCTCCTTTCCGCTGGTTTAAGCTTACAAATTGTTTTTTATTTGTTCCAGCTCATCATCTTTCTTAATTCTCTGCCTACTTGTTCAATCTGGCTTTCCTGCTCCATCTTCCTTCTTGCGTTGAAGTACGGGCGGTTAGCCTGATTTTCAAGTATCCAGTTCTTTGCAAAGGTTCCGTCCTGGATTTCCTTAAGAACCTTTTTCATTTCTTTTCTGGTTTCTTCAGTGATTATGCGCTTTCCGGTCACATAATCGCCGTATTCGGCTGTGTCTGAAATTGAGTAGCGCATAAAGCTCAATCCGCCTTTATTGATAAGGTCAACAATGAGCTTCATTTCATGTAAGCACTCAAAATATGCGCTTTCGGGCTGATAGCCTGCTTCAACCAGTGTTTCAAAGCCTGCCTTGATAAGCTCGCAAACACCGCCGCAGAGAACTGCCTGTTCACCGAATAGATCGGTTTCGGTCTCTTCCTTGAAGGTGGTTTCAAGAATTCCTGCTCTTGCACCGCCTATACCTGCTGCGTAAGCTAATGCAAGGTCCTTTGCGTTTCCTGTTGCATCCTGATGAACTGCGATAAGGCACGGAACACCTCTACCCTCCTGGAACTGGCTTCTTACAGTATGTCCGGGCCCCTTGGGAGCAATCATGAATACATTTACGTCTGACGGAGGCACAATCTGACCAAAGTGAATATTAAAGCCATGAGCAAATACAAGGCTCTTTCCTGCAGAAAGATTGGGAGCAATGCTCTCCTGATAGAGTTTGGGCTGTTTTTCGTCATTAACAAGAATCATTATAATATCGGCCTGCTTTGCGGCGTCAAAAGCGGTTGCAACATTTAGGCCCGCTTCCTCTGCAAGCTTCCAAGACTTGCTTCCATGATATAGTCCAACTATAACATTTACTCCTGACTCATGAAGGTTAAGGGCATGTGCATGACCTTGGCTTCCATAACCGATAATAGCCACAGTCTTTCCCTTTAATAATTCCAGATTGCAATCCTTTTCATAATACAACTTTGCCATAATTATCCTCCTATATCTCATTAAGATTTTTAATTGCTTTATTTCCTCTTTGAAGTGCCGTAAGGCCGGTACGAACAATTTCAGCAATGCCGTATGAATCCATAAGAGCTATAAATGCTTCAATCTTAGCTTCGTCCCCGGTCATTTCAACTGTCAGGGTATCGGCTGCCACATCAACGATATTGGCTCTGAAAATGTCAACAATTTCGATAACCGACGCCCGGGTGGTCATGTTGGTCTTAACCTTTATTAAGGCAAGCTCCCTGAATACCGACTGCTCAGGATCCAGATCCACCACCTTGATGACGTCAATTAGCTTTTTTAGCTGTTTTTTTATCTGTTCAAGTATGTGGTCGTCACCGCGGACCACTATGGTCATTCGGGATACCTTTGGGTCTTCGGTCTCTCCCACCGAAAGGCTGTCAATATTGTAGCCCCTGCGGCTGAACAAGCCCGATACGCGGATCAAGACACCCGACTGGTTTTCTACAAGTACAGATAAAACGTGCCTTTTCATGCGCTCACTCCCTTCGCTTTCAAGTGTTTATTTTTATTAAGCCGGCTTATAGGTTCATAGGTTTTATGTTTAATAAGATTTTCAACTTGGTTCAGATTAAGCTTGACTGTAAGATTTTACTTAGCTGTATATCAAATGCGTTTCCGTTTTATAGCCGCTTGCGCTGTGAGCAGCAGCCTGCTCCTGTCTTACCATGATGTGGTTTATCTTTGATCTTCTCAGGGCGTCATATACATTTAAGATGTTTTCACTCTTGTCACCCCCCTTTCGCAGTCAGCCATTGGCTCTAAGCTTTCAGGAAATACTGTCAGTTAGTCAAATTAGGTTAAAAAAGGTTATAAAAAAACCCTCGCGCCCGTCGTTATATACAACAACAGGGGCGAGGGATACACTCCACGCGGTACCACCCTATTTTTATCCTTATCTCACGATAAGGACCTCATGAGGTTCTAACAAACCTTCACCTGTAACGGGGTTAACCGTGCCTTCCTATTTTTCGCCATCGAATTTCAGAAGACCTGCTCGGGAGGGAGGCATGCTCCAAAACCGTGCCGGTTCACACCAACCACCGGCTCTCTGAAGCGGTTTAACAGGAACACTGGACTCCTTCATCGCATTTCATATAGGGATTATTAGGTTATTGATATGTATTATTATATCAATCTGGTATATCAACGTCAACACTTTTTTTCAATAATTTTATATAACTTTATAAGGAAAATGGCTACTGAATGTTCTTTTACAGTTATATTCAGATAACAAAGCAGCAATTTCTTTCTCATTAATGTCCATTGTCTGAGCTGCAAAGGCAAATATTACAATTTGCCTCCCGGCTGTGAAGATGTAAAGTGTAATTCGGTATACCAGATGCCTGCGTCTTAGGTATTGCCTTAAATCAATATATTACTCTCAATCCCTTAAAATCAATGCCTTTAGCCTTATTCCTTACCACTTAACCCTAACAATCTTAACCCCTACACCTTAGCCCCTACACCTTAGCCCCTTCCCCTGTAAAAAAAGCAAACCCCGCAGCCGTTCAGGATTTCTCCTGCATCTACTACGGAATTTTGGAATGGACTTTATTTTTATAGAGTCAACTTTATTATCATGGAGTGGAGTTTATTTTAGTTATATAGTTCTGTTATTTGCTCCATTGAGAATAAAAACGGGGCTGTATCAAAACGCCGAGATTATCGACGTCAGATACAGCCCCGTTTTTATGCAAATTAACCGGGAAAGTGCCGAAAAACTATGTTATTCAGCTTGGATCTTGCAAGTCTGTTGTATTATTTTTTAGTTTTGGAGTATTAACTTCTTTCTTGCTGACACAAGCAGCATCATCGGCCGGCGCAGTTCATCCCGCATCCCAGGTACTGTGTTGAGCATATTTTCTGCAGGCTTTGGTTCGACAACACCTGTTATTTCAAAGCCTATTTTTATGAGACTGTTTAAGTATGTAGTAAGTGTCCGATGATATTTAATAACTTCCTCACCTAGAAATTTAGCATTGCGAATGCCTTCTGTGAAATAATGGTCAACTGGCCAATGCAGAATATTGCCCTTATCATCATAATACCAATCCTGAGGGCCTTGGGCAGTAAAAATGGGATGCTCTACAGAAAATATAAAATCTCCACCCCTTGAAAGGCATTTATATACTCTGACTAATACATCCTCAAAGGATTTAACATAGTGAAGCGCCAGGGAACTGATAACAACATCTAAGGATTCTTCAGGAAAATCTATGTCTTCTATTGGCATACAGATATACTCGATATTTCCACACTTTGTTTTACTCTTTGCTTCACTTAACATTTTTTGTGAAATATCAATTCCAATTACTGACCTGGCACCGTTCTCTACAGCATAGCGACAATGCCATCCAAACCCGCAGCCTAAATCCAAAACCCTTTTATCTTTGAAGTCAGGCAGCATATTTTTCAGTTCATGCCACTCCCCCGCACCTTCAAGACCATTTTTCGACCTATCCATATTACTATATTTATTAAAAAAGGTGTCATCATCGTATTTGTTTTGTTTCATTATAAATTTCCCTTTCTATCTATTTGTTCTTCTTTTCATTTCAAGTTATATGCAAACAAAAACACCCTATCCTCCTACTTTGACGTTTTGTCTCGATATGCAATCAGAGTAATTGCATTTAATATGATAGTAACAGTGAGAAGAATAATAGCGGCAAACGCCGCAGCACCAGTAGTGTCCATAAGAGCAGACCAGTCCTCAATCTTTACTAGATGGTAGCCATAAAGAATCTGTAAACATAGTGAAATAGCACAAGCGCTGATGCTCATAATAGAAAGAAAAGCCCAATTTCTGTTGCCCTGATTCTTATATCGCATAAGATTGACAACAGGAAGTATCCAGGCAACTACTCCAAGCACTAGGCTACCAAGATTAAGCAAACCAATCATAACATATCCCCCTTTTAGATTTTTTGGACAGCATAAATGAGAGTTCACCTTTACCGCAGCCGATGTTAAGGTAAGTATTAACATTATCTAAGATAAGTTTCATGAATTGTTTGAAATAACAGTTATTATGATTCCATTTCGGGTCATCAAGTTCTGGTATTTCATTAAAATCATTTTTCACAGCATTATAATTTTCCATATATTTATGGTAATAACAAAAAAACTATTATGCCGCCAACTCCAACAATTGAAAAAAAACGCCTACAACACGAGTTATTTTTATATAAAAATCTGAAGGTTCTGCTGCGGCATATGATTTCCATGATTCTGTAATTTGCCACCATGTATCTGGACTAATCAACATGATAATCCCTATAATTAAAATAAAAATGCTCAACAATATCATCATATAATGTTCTCCTTCATTATTTCGCACTATAATACTATTATGACCTTAATATAACATAACTTCATTTTCAATTAAACAAGTTTTGCTCCTTTTGATAGTATATTTTTTATGACAGTATATTTTTATTTTTGTAATTATTCTTCTATCATTAAAAGAAAAGGGCTTTTAACCTTTAACTATAATTATGTGATTAAAATCTTAACATAACTTTATTATCTATTTGATGTGACTTTATTATTTTTAACACAAGTTTTTTATTCTCCACCCTTACCTCTTTACCCTTTTTAGAATAAAACTTAATCCTAACTATGTATACACATAAAAATTCATGTCAAATTCCCATCCCCCTCAACCACTTGTCCCATCTATTCTCAACCCTATTTTTCCAATCTCATCCACATAAAAAAGTCATGTCAAAAAACACCCATTTCCCTTATGCCTATCTCCTATTTTCTTCCTACTTTTAGCCCGATTTTAGATAAAAAAGTCGTGTCATAAATAGGGATAAGGTTCAAGGGAAAAGGGGAAAGTTTTTATCAATATCTTTTATCAATACTCTATTCAAATCCAATAAAATCAATACTTTTAACCTTATACCTTGCCCCTTAACCCTAACAATCCTAAAATAAAAATCATGGCTCCAATAAGGCTTTCTACCCTATTTTCACCATGACTTTTAACATGACTTTTTTATTTTTAACACAACTTTTTTATTTGTGACACGAGTTTTTTTTGGTTATACATTTGGAGTATATTGTGTGAAAATGGTCAGCAGATTAACAGAACTGATTCAGCGTTGAAAGTTATTTAAACATTTCTGTCAGATCTGTTATCGCGCTGATTTTGTATTCGTAATTTGTGACTTCGCCGAAACCATATGAAGCATAAATAAACGGAATACATGCCTTTCGTGTTGCTTCATAATCAATTTGAGTATCACCGACATAATACGCGCTTTTTATATTGTTGCGGCTTATTATATCAATGATATTCTCACCTTTGGTTTTTCCGGCCAAGCCTGCACATTGATAATCATTAAAATATTTGTCTAACTTGTGAAATTCAAAAAATGCTTCAATATATCCTTCTTGACAGTTACTGACTATAAACAGTTTCATGTGCGACGAAAGACTTTTTAATGTTTCTTCCAGTCCATCATAAAGTTTTCCGCCGCGCTTTTTTATTACTTCCTGTTCGTGGTCACAGCATTTTTGAATAAGCTGAATACATTCTTCGGTTTCCATATTTGGAAATAATTCTTTTCCAATCTGTGGTAATTGTTTACCCATTAATGTCTTTAACTTCTCCGCTGTCAGTGGTTCCGTGACTCCGTAATCCGCCAACACTTCATTCCATGAGGCGGCAACAGTCTCGGAAGAATCCCATAGGGTTCCATCCATATCAAAAATTAATGCATCCGCGTTCATGAGATTACCTTTCAATCTATTAAGTTTGATTTTTATTTTACTCCACTGTGACGGACTTTGCAAGGTTCCGTGGTTTATCGACATCACAGCCACGCTTTACAGCCATATAGTACGCAAAAAGCTGAAGAGGAATAACTGTAAGCGACGGCATAAATATTCCCGGTATTCTTGGTACCTGAATTATTTCATCAGCCGCATCTATACCTTCTTCGCCTTCACGGCAAAGCAATAGGACATCGGCCCCTCTTGCTTTCACCTCTTTAATGTTGCTCAAAGTTTTCTCAAAGAGTTCTTCTTGTGCGGCAACAGCGACAACAGGCATTCCGTCAACAATCAGCGAAATTGTGCCGTGTTTTAATTCACCAGCCGCATATGCTTCACTGTGAATATAAGATATTTCTTTGAGTTTAAGCGAACCTTCCATAGAAACGGCATAATCGAGTCCGCGGCCAATAAAGAATATATTTTGCGCATTGCTGTACTTATCTGCGAGTTTCTTGCAGGTTTCCTGTGTCTTTAACATTTTCGAGATATAATCCGGAAGAGTTAGTATCTGAGCGCGCAATTCTGCATAGCTTTTGTCGTCGATTTTACCGTTTTCAAAGGCAATCCGGCCTGCAAGCATATATATTACAGCAAGCTGTACCGAATACGCTTTGGTTGAAGCAACAGCTATTTCCGGACCTGCCCATGTATAAATCACATGATCCGCTTCCCTTGCAATTGAAGAACCTACAACATTTACAACAGCAAGGGTTTTTACACCCATCTTTTTTCCCAGTCTCAGCGCAGCAAGTGAATCTGCTGTTTCGCCTGACTGAGAAATTATTATCAAATAATCCTTTTTGCCGAGTATCGGGTTGCGGTAACGGAATTCGGAGGCAATGTCAACCTCAACTGGAATTCTTGCCATTGATTCGATAATGTATTTCCCGACCATTCCAGCATGCATTGCCGTTCCGCAGGCGACTATGTGAATCCTTTCGATGTCCTTGAATTCGCCGTCTTTTATGCCTTCAAAGTTGATGCCGTTTTCAGTTATCCTCGTTGAAACGGTATCTTTAACAGCTTTAGGCTGTTCAAAGATTTCTTTCAGCATAAAGTGCGGATAACCGTCTTTTTGGGCGGCGGATACGGTCCATGTCGCCTTTTGGAGCGGTTTATTTACTTCATTGCCGTCAAAATCTACTATTCTTAAATCGTCACGGCTTATTATCGCAATCTCGTTTTCGTCAATCAAGTAATAATCCCGGGTATATTTTAAGATAGCGGGAATATCCGAAGCGATAAAATTCTCACCGCAACCTTTTGCCGCAATTAGCGGGCTGTCTTTTCTTATAGCATAAATTCTATCCGGAATATCGTGAAAAAGTATTCCAAAGGCATAAGAACCTCTGATTTTTGATACTGCGTTTTTTATTGCCGCAATAGGGTTCCCTTTATAGAAATAATCTATAAGTTTTGCAGCAACTTCAGTATCGGTATCAGATGAGAAATCATAGCCTTTTTGCTTAAGTTCATTCTTAAGGGACGAATAGTTTTCAATTATTCCGTTATGCACAATTGTTACATTTTTACCCGAATGTGGATGTGCATTTTTATCTGAAGGTTTTCCATGTGTTGCCCACCGAGTATGTCCTATGCCGCAAGTTCCGGATGGCGTCCCAACGCTTTTCAGCTTTTCTTTTAATGCCGACAGTCTGCCTTTAGTTTTGACACATTTTACTGCGCCGTCATCATTGTCATATATCGCAACACCGGCTGAATCATAGCCGCGGTATTCAAGACTCGCCAAACTGTCCAACAAAACGTCGGCACAATTTCTGTCCCCTATATATCCAACTATACCGCACATATATATAATATCCTCCAATAATTCAAAAATAAAACGAACCGCTCAAATATGTATATAAAAACTCGATAAATACGGTAATTTCCTAAAAAAGGTATAATAATAGCGCTGAATGCTCAGCCTTTTTTTGCGCGGTTACCCGCGTTTTTTGTAGCATGAGCTAACGACCGCAACACTAACGGCCGGAGGAGCACCCGCCGAATCTTTCGATAACTCCCCACCTCGTCAACCGATTTATATCGGTCCTGGCGCTTTAATATTTAATTTTATTATTACCATAATCCCCTCCTTTTGATTAATTTTTTATATACATTATTCACTTCCTTTCCTTTTATAATAAAACAGACAACTCTTTTATAATACACTATTATAAGATATTGTCAAGCTGGATATTTTATAATTCTGGCGTCTAACACTGCTGTTTTACTATAATATTATGCAATATTTCTGGCAGAAGGGATTAAATTTGAATATTTTCTATCTTGACCATGATGTAAATAAATGCGCAAGATTTCACTGCGACAAGCATGTAGTAAAAATGATTGTGGAGTATACCCAAATACTAAGTTCCGCTTATTATTTTACTGGTGAAAGCAATCTCGCGCCTTATAAGCTTACACACGCCAATCATCCCTGCTGCAGATGGGCAAGAACTTCCCTATCAAATTGGATATGGCTGAGAAATCTCGCTATTTCATTATGCAAAGAATATACATTTAGATTTGGAAAAAAACACAAATGTGAGAAAATACTTAAGAGCATGAAACCCCCATCATTGATTGACCGCGGGTTTACTAACATTATTTGTGTTATGGATAATGAGTATATTACAGGTTCAGACGCAGTTGAAAACTACAGAAACTTGTATAGGCATGGAAAAAGGCACCTTTTGAGCTATAAAAGGCTTGAAATACCGGAGTGGCTACGTGAAAACAATTAGTGATTGTTAGCTTTCAGAAAATGATACCGGCGTGCGTTTAAAGCAAACATCCCCAAAGAACCCAGCAACATTAAACCCGCAACAATAAACCACGCGGTTTCATAGCTGATCCGCAAAAGAACATATCCCATTATTACCGGGCCCACAGCAACACCTGCTCCGTTTACTATACTAAGCACTGAATTTGCACGTCCAATATACGCCTGAGGTACCTGCTGCGCAATATATATATTCACATTTATATTAATCAAAATTTGACCTATAGTCATAATCGCGGCCGAAACAATAAAAATGAAAAGGATTTTCCCTTCCGCGAAAATCAGGAATGAGAGCATGTAAAATAATCCGCCTATTGTAACTACTGACAGCGGCCTAAACTTTTGTGTAAGATGTGTCAGAATGGGTGTAAACAAAATGACACAAACCGCATTAACACTTACAAGTATACTATAATATTTTGCGCCATTCTCTAAGAACAGGCTTGCTGACTGCAGAGGCAGCATAAAGCCCCACTGCGAGTAGCAGAAGTTATACCCTAACAATAATATTGAAAAAACGATAAGCATTGGAGACTTAAAGATAAGTCTTAAAGCTGACTCATTCAATGTAAAGGCAGAATCAGTCTTTTTCTCAAGTGAATTGTCCGGAACATAAAAATAAACGAGGACGACAGATATTAGGCAGGTAATCGCGTCAATAAAAAACAGGGCCTGCAAGTATTTATTGAACAGCATACCGCCTATTGCCGGTCCTATGGCAAGCCCAAGATTATATCCGAGAAACAGGATTGAATATGCACTTTTTATTTTGTCTTCTCCGACAAGTTCGATTACTATTGAGTTGTAGGCCGGAGCCGCAACAGCAAAAAGGTTTGCGGCCAGAGCAATAAGCAGCGCCATTCCAATACTGGGTTTCATGAATCCGCATGGGATATAGGCAAGTGCCCCAAGTGTATTGAAAAGAACAATAACCTTTTTGCTGCCCATTCTGTCCACAAGCCTTCCGCCCAGCAATAAAAACGGCGCCTGCGTCACCATAAAAACAGTGGCTAATATACCCGTTATATCTTTTTGTAGCCCTATTTTTTGTGTCAGGATAAGCGTTATCATGGGCATAACAACACTGCCCATATTGTCTATAATTCTTGAAATAAATATTATATAGATGCCGCGGGGCAAGCCTTTATAGACGCTGAGCGGGCCTTTATTGCTCAATAGTAACGCCTCCTTAAGTTTTCAATCCTGAAGTTATTTTAGACATTTATTCCAAATAATAAAAAAACACCTATTAGGTTTTCTGCTTACCATATATGTAATATAAACTAAGGCAAACAGGAAATCTAATAAGTGGTTTTTTTCTAATTACTTTAATCTTAGAGTTAATAGTACCTCGTCATATGCAGCTATCTTTGCAGTCAATTCTTTGAGCTTCAAGGCTTTCTCATACATTGCTGATGCCTCAAGGTCACTTGTATTTTGCTTTGCGCTTCTCTGCTTAAAAAAGCGCAACTCTTCTGAAAGAGCTTCATATTTCTTCTTATATGTCCTTAGCTTCTCCCTAACAATGTCATAATCGGCACCATCTATACGAATTTCACGCTTACGCTTATTTATTTCATTTAATATTTTAGTCTTTTCTTCGCCATCAACCCATTTTAACCAGCGATCACAGTTCTGGCAATAGACGCCAGTTTTACCTTCTGACTCCTTGAGGTAAACTATATCGCTTTTACAATAACTACAAATCATCTATATGTCCCCCTTTATAGTTATATTACTTATGTCAATCCAAATCATCAATAATTAGCCAAACCTATATTAATTATATACAATAATTTCTATACATTCAAGTGTGGGTTAATATAATATAGCCAAAACAAGTCATTTGACGATATAGTCTGCTACCTTTCGCCAAGCCTCAAGCTTTTTCTCATACCCGCCGCGTGCATTAGCCGGGCTGGTTGAGGGCAGAGCGATATATGGCAATTCAATCTTTGAGGCATGATAACGCTTATAGTATTTTAGCGCTGCCCCTCCGTTAAGAAAAATAACTTGTATTAAAGGACATGACTTAATCAAACCGGCCACATTATTCGGACGTTCTTCTTTGATATTACCGTCAAGTGACCCTTGCCGTTCACAGGATGAAAGTGTGTCCCAGAGTGCGATATTGTGGCGCAATAGGAAGCTGCGCTTTGATGCATTTGTGTTGCCGGGATCGTCGCCAGTCAAGTCCTTCAGTATCTTCCAGAACGCATTTCTTGGGTGGGAATAATACATTCCCTGTTCAAGAGACGCTATTGACGGCATTGTCCCTAATATCAGTATTTTGCTGTTTTCATCGTAGATCGGATCAAAAGAATTAATCCTGTTCTCGCTCAAAACAATCCAGCCTCAAATGTCGCAATTTACAATGTCTGCATAAGTTTCTCTTCTTACAATAACACGCGGTTTGCCGTCTGTGATCATAACAATAGGCGGACGCGGAACGCGGTTGTAATTTGACGCCATTGAATAATTATAAGCACCTGTTCCGAAAACTGCAAGCAAATCTCCAGTTTCAGGCTGCTGTATCATCAAATTTTCCTGAATAAGATCACCGCTTTCGCAGTACCTACCGCCGATTGTCACTTTTACTGTTCTCTCTTCGTTAGCCTTATTTGCTATTACGGCGTCATACTCCGCTTGATACAGGGCATAGCGCGGATTGTCTCCCATGCCGCCATCTGTCAACACATATGTGCGAACGCCGGGAATAGTCTTGACTGAACATATCCGATAGAGCGTTATTCCGGCTTCACCGACTAATGACCTGCCCGGTTCCAACAAAATATACGGCAAATCAAGGCCGCGTTCCTCACAGGTCTTTCGTACTGTCTCTGAAACCTTTTCCATATACTTATCATACTTTATCGGCTTGTTTTCAGGTATGTATTTAATACCGAAACCTCCGCCGAGGTTTAAGCGGGACAATACGACATGATATTTTTCCTTCATATCCGCCATGAAATTGATCATTACTTGGGCGGCCAACTCAAAAGGTTCTACCTCAAAAATCTGCGAACCTATATGGCAATGCACGCCAACAAGGTTTAAATTTTTATACTCCAGTGCTTTTTTAACAGCCTGGTCCGCCTCGCCTGTTTCAATTGCAAATCCAAACTTCGAGTCTATTTGGCCAGTTCTTATGAAATCGTGTGTATGCGCGTCTATGCCTGGCTTTAATCGCAGCATTATATCCTGCTTTGTGCCTTTTTCATCGCATATTTTATTAAGCAAAATCAGTTCATCAATATTGTCAACCACAAAGCAACCAATTTTGCAGTCTACTGCGTATTCAATTTCTTCCCGCGTTTTACTATTGCCGTGGAAATAAATTTTGTCAGCCGGAAATCCAGCCTCCATAGCTGTATAAAGTTCACCGCCTGAGACAACATCAAGCCCCAAGCCTTCGCTTGCTGCGATACGGCACATTTCTTTGCAGCTCAATGCCTTGCTTGCATAAAGAGGGAGTCCATTACCGCCGTAATAATTGTCAATCGACTGTTTATAAAGTCTGCAATTTTTCCTTACGGTCTCTTCATCCATAACATAAACAGGAGTCCCAAATTCTGCTGCAATCTCGGTGGTATCATATCCTCCAATTGTGAGATTTCCCTTTTCATTGATGTTCAAACAATCTGAATTAAACAATTTCCTTACTCTCCATCTTCTAAATTATTTTTATAACACGCATGCACAATTTCACTTTTTAATTCATCTATCCCCATACCATTATCAGCAGATGTAAAAATAATTTTTGGCGAGCAGAAAGAAAGTTCTTTCGGAACCTCAATTTTACGTTTTGCAAGCTGGGTTGCTTTAAGTTTATCTGTCTTTGTCAAAGCAACAACAAAAGGCAGATTGTTTTGAGTTAGATAATCCAACATTAAAACGTCATCCTGTGAGGGTTCGCGGCGAACATCGACTAATTGAACAACCAGCTTTATATTCCGGTTTTGTCCAAAATAACCTTCAATAAGCTCTGACCATTTTTCTTTATCTTTCTTTGACACCTTAGCATATCCGTATCCTGGTAAATCAACGAGCCGGAAAAAACCGCAGTCATAAAAATTTATGGAAGCGGTTTTTCCGGGCTCGGAACTTACCTTTGCAAGCCCTTTGCGGGATACTAACCTGTTAATCATCGAAGATTTCCCGACATTGGATTTGCCTGAAAAGACAATTTCAGGTTTATCCGACGGAATTAATTGAGAAGGCACATATGCTGACGTCTCAAATGCCGCAGCTGCCGCCGCCTTATTGAATAGCGAAATATTGTCCATTAATACTTTTTCCTCCAAAATTAACGGAGTTGATATTTACATCTTAGTAAAATTATTGCCTGATAACTGTTGCTATATTATCCGATGGAATATTAGTTAGCAAATTCAAGTCTTCTTTTTTGTCATTATTATTGCAAGCCTTTTTCTTAGGGAATATTATAGCAGATTTGAGGACGGTGTCCATGTTATCAGCTGTAATAAAATGCAGCTTTTCCCTGACGGTCTTGTCAATTTCTTCAAGGTCGGCTTTATTGTCTTCTGGAATGATTACTGTTTTTACTCCTGCGCGGTATGCAGCCATTGTCTTTTCCTTAAGTCCTCCTATCGGAAGAACGCGTCCACGCAGTGTTATCTCGCCTGTCATTGCTACGTCACGTCTTACTGGATAGCCTGTCAATGCAGACGCGACTGCAGTGGCCATAGTAACCCCTGCCGACGGCCCGTCTTTCGGGATTGCCCCTTCTGGCACATGGATATGTATATCCTTCGACTGATAAAAATCATTGGATATGCCAAGCTCGTCCGCGCGGCATCTTATATAACTTATTGCAGCCTTTGCCGATTCTTTCATTACATCACCGAGAGAACCGGTAAGTTCAAGCTTGCCGCTGCCATCCATTACATTGACTTCAATCGTCATTGTTTCGCCGCCGACACTTGTCCAAGCAAGCCCGGTAACTACGCCGACTTCATCCCGTTTCAAGATTGTTTCAGGCTTATAGCGCTTCGGGCCTAAAAGTTTTTCGAGGTCTTCTTCCCTTATCCTTACTTGCTTTTTACCTGACACAATTTCCTTTGCTGCTTTTCGGCACAGTGTTCCGATTTCCTGCTCAAGATTGCGGACACCTGCTTCGCGTGTATAAAAATCTATAAGACCATACAGCACATCGTCGTCTATAATAAGCTTGCGCTTATTAAGTCCGTGTTTCTTCAGTTGCTTACTAAGAAGATGCCGCTTCGCAATATTAAACTTTTCCTCTCTTGTATAACTGGAAAGAGAGATTACTTCCATACGGTCAAGAAGCGGCTCAGGAATAGTGTCAAGTGTGTTTGCTGTAGTTATGAACATAACATGGCTGAGATCAAACGGTATTTCAATGAAGTGGTCCCTGAATGCATAGTTTTGCTCTGAGTCTAAAACTTCAAGCAGTGCCGCAGCGGGATCACCACGAAAATCGCCATCAAGCTTGTCAATCTCATCAAGAAGCATCAGCGGATTTGATACGCCGGCTCTTGTAAGAGCTTCTATTATTCTGCCGGGCATGGCGCCTATGTATGTTTTCCTGTGGCCGCGGATATCAGCCTCATCCCTGACACCGCCGAGTGAAACCCTAACATACTTTCTTCCGATTGCTTTGGCAATTGAGCGTGCAATTGATGTTTTGCCAACGCCCGGAGGCCCATAAAGGCAGATAATCTGACCGGAAACATTTGGTGATAACTTTTTGACTGCGAGGTATTCTATAATTCTGTCCTTGACTTTATCAAGGCCATAATGGTCCCGGTCAAGAACCTTTCTGGCGTAATCTAGGTCAATCTTATCTTTCGTTTGCTTATTCCACGGAAGAGCCAGACAAGCATCAAGCCATGTTCTGACTACTGTCGCTTCATGGGAACCTATCGGCATCTTAAACAGGCGGTCTGCCTGTTCATGCATTTTTTCCGCTGCCTCTTTTTCGGCTTCAATTTTTTCCTTGTTTCCTGACTTTCCTAATTGAAGCGCATCTATTTTTTGATGATATTCTTCCGCTTCACTTCTCGGGTTATCGCCTTCATCAAGTTCCTGCGACAAAACCTTAATTTGCTCACGAATATAATATTCACGCTGGTTTTTATCTATTTCCTCGTGAACCTTTTTGTTTATATCGCGTTCAATATTCAGTATTTTTATTTCATTCTGAAGTAATCTTATAACCAACTGTATGCGTTTAGAGGGATTAAGCTCCTCTAAAACCGCCTGCTTGTCCTCAAAATTGAGAATTAAATTCGAAGCTATGTAGTCAGACAGCGCGCCTATATCTTTTGCATTATAGATTTCAGTAAAAACGTCTTGCGGCAATTTGGGCCCTATATCAGAATATTCCGAGACAAGGTCCTGGACTTTCCTAATATAAGCCTGCGCCCTTGTAGCGCTTATTGGGCGCCCTTCCTGAAAACAAGGTTCGGCAACGGCGGTGAAAAAAGGTTCGTCGCTTATTATATCGGTGATTCTGGCTCTATAAACGCCCTCAATCAGCACTCTTGCACTTTCGCCGGGAAGATGAACAATCTGTTTTATCTTCGCTGCTGTGCCAATCTCATATATATCATCTTTTTCAGGGTCATCTTCGCGAGCATCGCGCTGTGCTGCCAATAAAATCATTTGGTTGACAGACATAGCTGCCATCAATGCTTCAAAAGATTTTTTTCTGCCAACATCAAAATTTACTATCATATTTGGAAAAACAGTTAATCCCCTCAACGGCATAAAAGGGATTGTAACCGTTTCAATAGCTTTATCCTTTGTATTCATATCATTATCCTCCGGGATAAGAAAGTTGCGCTATTCATATATCAAAAAAGAGTTCTTTTAAGATTATATTATAAAATGCCCTATCATACAATATCAAACATCCAGATTTGACATTCCATTTATAGTTATAGTATATTTATCCAATTTGTTTTATTATTTTTTCGATATTTTGTGCAAGTTCAAATGAGGTTTCGTAATTTAGAAATATATTATTAAAAAATTAGGCAGCCCGCAGGCTGCCTTTTATTTATGATGCATTCTCACGTCTTTTGTGCGTTTGTTTATGCGGAATCAGCATCCGCTGAGCCCGTTTATCCGGATTGTACTCAATAATCGGATTCTCCTTCTTTCTGACACAATTCCCTGTAACAGTAATCTTTTCGATAGTCGGATCGGAAGGCACCTCAAACATTACCTTTGTCAGAATATCCTCCATTATCGCGCGCAATCCTCTTGCGCCCGTTTCACGTTCTATTGCCAAGTCTGCAACAGCATTGAATGCATCCTCATCAAAATTAAGAGAAACGCCATCCATTTCAAACAGCTTCACATACTGTTTGAAAATTGCATTTTTGGGCTTCGTTAGGATGTTTATCAAAGCCTTTCTGTCGAGTGATGACAGTGTCGTTATAACAGGCAGTCTTCCGACAAGTTCCGGAATTAAGCCGAAACGAACGAGATCCTGAGGAATTACCTGTTTCAATATATCTCCAGTGTTCTTTTCCTTTTTGCTCTTAATTTCAGCGCCGAAACCAAGAGTATTTTGACCAATTCGCTTGTCAATAATTTTTTCCAAGCCATCAAACGCCCCGCCACAAATAAACAGAATGTCTTTTGTATTTATCTGTATAAATTCCTGATGGGGGTATTTGCGCCCGCCCATAGGTGGGACGTTTGCAATCGTTCCCTCGAGGATTTTCAAAAGTGCCTGCTGCACGCCTTCGCCACTTACATCACGGGTTATTGAGGGATTTTCAGACTTTCTGGCGATTTTATCGATTTCATCGATATAGATTATACCTTTTTCTGCCCTCTCAACATCATAATCTGCCACCTGAATAAGACGCAGCAAAATGTTTTCGACGTCCTCACCTACGTATCCCGCTTCGGTAAGTGTCGTTGCATCGGCAATTGCGAATGGTACATTAAGCATCTTGGCCAAAGTCTGGGCAAGCAAAGTTTTGCCGACACCCGTTGGCCCTAATAGCAAAATATTGCTCTTCTGTAAATCTACATCACTTGTATCGCCGTAAAAAATACGTTTATAGTGATTGTAAACTGCAACACACAGTGCAACCTTTGCGTCATCCTGCCCGATTACATATTCGTCGAGCTTCTTTTTCATTTCGGCCGGACTCATGAGGGTAATTTCGTTATCCTCTTTTGCAGACTTCGGCCTTTCAACGACATTTTCGTCTTCAAGGATACTCAGACAAAGTTCGATGCACTCGTTGCATATATAAACACCCGGTCCGGCAATTAGCCTTTTTACCTGATCTTGTGTTTTTCCGCAAAAAGAACACTTTAGCACCCTGCGGTCTTCAAATTTAGCCATAAATCACCCGACCTATCTCATCTCTTATAAATCACCTTATCAACGAGTCCATACTCTACTGCTTCTTCCGCAGTCAAGAAATTGTCACGTTCAGTATCACGTTCGATTACTTCAATCGGTTTACCTGTAAATTCAGCATACATTTTATTCATCTTATTACGTATTCTAATAATATGCTCAGCATGAATCTTGATATCTGTAGCCTGTCCCTGTGCGCCACCGAATGGTTGATGAATCATTATTTCACTGTTAGGAAGTGCAAAGCGTTTACCCTTCGCACCTGCAGCAAGGAGGAATGAGGCCATACTCGCTGCCATACCGACACAAATTGTTGATACATCACATTTAATATACTGCATTGTATCATAGATAGCCATTCCTGCGGTAATTGAACCTCCAGGACTATTGATATAAAGCTGAATATCTTTGTCCGGATCCTGGCCTTCAAGGAATAAAAGCTGAGCTACGACGATGCTCGCACTTGCATCATTAATCTCTTCCGAAAGCATAATGATACGGTCGTTCAATAGCCTCGAAAATATATCGTAGGAACGCTCTCCCCTGTTAGTCTGTTCAATAACCATAGGTACGAGACTCATAATATCACTCCTTGCATAAATAATTATAGCCGATCTTTTAAATTATTGACACATAAAAATTATAATACGCATAACAGTGTTATTTATTCTTTATCACTGCTATCCTTTTTAGTTTTTCTGGTGGTCTTCTTCTCTGTTTTAGCCTTGCTATCTTTGCTGGCCTTAGTAACTTTGCTGTCTTTTTTGTCCTTGCTTTCGCTGTCGTCATGTTTGTGCGTCTCTTCTGTAGCCGCTTCCTCAGTTATGACAGCATTGTCGCGGACAAAGTCAATTGCCTTGTTGACAGCAATGTCCTTCTTAAGGTCATCGGCATTAATGATATTCTTGATTTTCTCAGCATCAATGCCATACTGTCCTGCAAGCTTCTTATATTCTGCGTCAAGATCTTCGTCGGTTACTTCAAATTTCTCATTAGCAACAATTTTTTCAAGTGCAAGACGCATCTTAACCTGGCGCTCAGCCTGCTCACGGAATGTCTTTCTGAACTCATCCATTTCCATGCCGGCATAATGCAAATATGTCTTGAGGTTCATGCCTTGCATCTGCAGACGATAGTTAAAATCATTTACCATATTGTCGATTGCGCGTTCGAACATGACTTCCGGAATTTCTGCCTTCATGCTTCCAATAATCTGTTCAACCAAAGCATCCTCAACTTCAGTTTCAGACCTTTTATCTTTTGCTTCCTGAATGCGCTTTTTAATATCAGCCTTATATTCATCAAGTGTATCAAATTCGCTTACATCTTTTGCAAATTCATCATCAAGCTCCGGAAGTTCGCGGACTTTGAGTTCATGAAGCACAATTTTGAAAACAGCAGGTTTGCCGGCAAGTTCTTTTGAATGGTAATTTTCCGGGAATGTTACATTGATTTCAAAATTCTCACCGATTTTATGGCCGATAATCTGGTCTTCGAAACCAGGAATAAATGTACCTGAACCAAGCTCAAGCTCTTGCTTTTCAGCTTTTCCGCCTTTGAAGGGTTTACCGTCGAGGAAACCTTCATAATCAATTACCGCGATATCGCCCTTCTGTGCAGCCCTGTCTTCAACAGTAATAATACGAGCATTTCTTTCACGGACGTGTTCAAGCTCGTGGTTAACTTCATCGTCACTTACAGTATAAACCTTTTTGACCGCTTTAAGGCCTTTGTACTCGCCAAGCTCAACATCCGGTTTTACTGTTACTTTCGCTTTGAATGTTACGCCTTTTTCTTTACTAATATCGACAACTTCTATATCAGCACGATCGACAGGTTCGATTCCTGCTTCCTTAACTGCTTCTTCATAAGCCTGCGGATAAAGTGAATTTACAGCATCTTCATAAAAAATGCCTTCGCCATAAAGCTTTTCAATAACACTGCGTGGTGCCTTGCCCTTTCTGAATCCAGGAACATTTATGCGTTTAGCATTTTTCTTGAATGCTTTGTCTACAGCTTCTGCAAATTTATCCTTATCTACAGAAATCTCAAGTTCGTATTTGTTTGTCTCAATCTTATTAGCGCTATTTAAACCCATTTAACATCCTCCTAAATTTATATAAGCCGTTGCCAGAAAATAGGCACCAGCAACTTATCCAAGCTATTATATCATATCCATGAAAATTTAGCCACTGTTATTTTTAATAAAGGGTGCGGAAATAATTACTTAAAAATAGACAAACATTCTATCAAAATTCTGATTTCAGTCATTTCTGACGATTACAGGAGCAAAATGCGTATGGTCACATGATATAAGGCGGAATATGATTCCGTCGTATTCACCTTCAAAGGCTGTATCTGCCGCTCTTCCATGTAGATGACCGAAATAGCAATTCTTAACGTTATGTTCTTTTAAGACGTTCATTATTTCTTCACAGCAGTATCCGTTGCAAACAGGCGGGTAGTGAAGAAATACTAATGGTTCTTTTGATGCTTCTTCAGCTTTCTTGATGGAAGTTTCCAGCCTGCCGACTTCTCTCAGCAATATTTTTTTGTTGTCTTCTGCATCGCAGAACCACCCCCTTGTTCCGCACACTGCATAATTGTCAAACAGTTCAGCGTTGTTATGGATAATTTTAATTGTATTAAGATTATTTTCATCAAGGAACTTGTTCATCTTATTCATCGTGTTCCACCAAAAGTCGTGGTTTCCCTTGATGATTAGTTTTCTTCCGGGTAGATTATTAATAAATTCAAAGTCGGGCAGAAGCGTTTCCAACGACATTGCCCATGAAACATCGCCTGCTATCACAACTGTATCATTATCGCTTACGACTTTCCGCCAATTGGTTTTTATTTTATCGATGTAATTTTCCCAACCTTTAAATATATCCATGGGTTTGTCAGTGCCAAACGAAAGATGAAGGTCGGAGATTGCAAATAAAGACATTTTTACCCCCTAAAATAAGCGGCATTCAATACCTACACAGAGCAATTTTCTCATATAGTTGCCATAGCGAACAATATATTCAAAGCGTAAACAATTTTTAGACGGGAAAAATACAGTTGAAAGGGGAGGATTCGATGAATGTCGTCGAACGCATATCTGAAAAATTAACGAAAAAAGAGCATATCAGCGGAATTCACTGCGATGTAACAAACTGCGTTTACCACGATCCAAAACACAAATGCAGTGCGAGTCAAATAAAAGTCGGGCCGACCTTTGCCACTAACAGTGCAGATACTGCATGTTCGACCTTCAGACCTAAATAAATGACGTGCCCGCTGCTGACTTAAAAACCTTCGCCCTGCGGCGGAGGTTTTTAAGTTGAATCCGGCTGCTCTTTTAACTTAAATCGTAATTTCAAATGCCAAGTGCTTTGAAAACTACATCTTTAAGTTCGTTTTTAGCGCAGGATTGTGTGAAACGCACAGGCAGCTCAAACAAATCGGAAATTTGTTTTGGCGGCGTTGTCATCTGAAGCTCAGCAAGCTCATTAATTTGCTCCTGCTCACTTCCAGACGATTTTTCGCCTTTTATGGATTCAAGTACATCTCCGGCAAATTTAAATGGACTTGCCGTAGAAGCGATTATCGTTTTTGACATATCGTTTGTCTTTACCCTGTATTGTTCAAGTACATTGACTGCAACAGCAGTATGAGGGTCACAAACATAAGCGTATTTATTATAGATATCTTTTATTGTCTGCCTTGTCATGTTATCGTCACAGTAGCCGGCCCAGAAGTATTCGCCGATTGAATTCTTAATGCTGTCGTCAACAGTATATTTTCCCTCTTTCGCGAGAGAATCCATATAACTTCTGATCTTAGCGTCATCGCAGCCGGAAAGATCATATAACAGGCGTTCAAGGTTACTTGAAATAAGGATATCCATGGACGGTGAGATTGTCGTATAGAACTGTCTGTTTTTATCATATTTGCCCGTCATAATAAAATCGGTAAGAACATTATTTGCATTTGAAGCGCAGATAAGTCTGCCAATCGGGATACCCATTTTCTTGGCATAATATGCAGCAAGTATATTACCAAAGTTACCTGTCGGCACTACGACATTTATAAATTCGCCGCAACTTACCCGTCCATTTTTAATAAGGTCGGCATATGCGGAAATATAGTACACAATCTGAGGAACAAGCCGTCCCCAGTTGATTGAATTTGCGCTGGTGAACATCATGCCGTTTTCATCAAGCGCTTTTTTTATATCTTCATCTGTAAATATTTTTTTGACTCCGCTTTGCGCAGCATCAAAATTGCCTTCAATTGCAAAAACTCCGACATTTTCACCCTGCTGTGTCGCCATTTGGAGCTTCTGCAGCGCGCTGACGCCCTCTTTGGGATAAAAGACTATGATCTTTGTTCCCGGAACATCCTTGAATCCTTCAAGGGCAGCTTTGCCTGTATCGCCCGACGTAGCAACAAGTATAACCATTGTCTTTTTGTTGCCGCATTTTTCTGTGGCATAGGAAAGCAAATGCGGCAGAAGCTGCAGCGCCATATCTTTAAACGCGCAAGTCGGGCCATGCCAAAGCTCCAGCATATAGGTTGACGGATCAAGCTCGTAAAGCGGAGCGATACTTTCTGTTTCAAACTTTTCCATTGTGTATGCCTTAGATACACAATCATTTATTTCTGTTGAGGTGTAATCTGTGAGGAAGCGGCTCAGTACATATGCAGCACGAGAGACATAGTTCTGTTCCGCCAATTCTTTCATATCATTATAGGAGAGCCATGGCATACTCGCTGGGACGAACAGTCCTCCTTCAGACGAAATTCCCATACTGATTGCCTGCGCAGAAGTGACAGAAATAGAACTGTCTCTTGTACTCTTATAAATCATAGAGCTGCCCTCCGTTTTACCATGTAAATGTTAACTGCTTTTTAATGAGCATTTATAATATTATTACAACTTTAACGACAGTCAAAACATTTTTCAAAATTCGTTGTAAGCATAAATTTTAATGTGTTATTTAAATAAAGTGGATAAGCTATAATCCAAAAGCATTCTCAATTAGATTTATTTGTTTAATTTCTTTATTTTTTGAAGCTATTACCTCAATAACATCAAATCTGGGCTGCAATAAGCCAATTTCATGCGAGGATATATACATAAGCGCTGCTTGAATAAGCTTTGCCTGTTTCTTTTGGTCAACAGCTTCGCGGGGAAGGAACAGCGAATTTTCCAATCTTGTTTTTACTTCGACAAAAATAATATAGCCCCCGAAAGTAGCTATTATGTCTATTTCACCTTGTCTTGTGTGATAATTTCGTTCTATGATATTCCAGCCTTTATCTGTCAGAAATTCTGCTGCTGCATCCTCGCCTATTTTTCCGGAACTATTTCGCCCCATATGCCTCAGCCTTTTCTGACAGATTTTTTAAAAAGCTTTTTCTATGTATCGGCAATATTCCATGTTTTAAAATCATCTGATAATGAAGTTTTGTCGGATACCCTTTATGCTGGGCAAATAAGTAATCGGGGTACCGTTTGTCAAGCTCATCCATGAATCTGTCACGGCTGACTTTTGCGAGAATTGATGCCGCCGCAATTGAAGGGCTTTTTCCGTCCCCACCAACAACGCAAAGGGTAGGTATGCCAAGCTTTGGGTCACGATTTCCGTCTACAAGGGCAGCATCGGGAGCTATATTTAACTTCTCAACTGCCCTTTTCATTGCCAAAAAAGTGGCGTTTAGAATATTCAATTCATCAATCTCTTTTTCAGTGGCCCAACCTATTCCGTATGCGATTGCCTGAGATTTTATCAAATCAAACAGAACGTCACGCTTTTGGGGAGTTAGTTTTTTTGAATCGTTTAACCCCGGCAAATCGGCGTTTTCAGGCAAAATAACTGCCGCAGCGCAGACAGGGCCAGCAAGCGGCCCTCTCCCCGCCTCATCTATACCGCAGATATTCTGAAAACCCGCAGATTTTAAATTATTCTCATAAAATAGGTCCATTTACTGCCCGCTTTCTGTCATATCTGGCTTTTCGAGCGAAATTCTGCCGATTTTGCCGCTTCTGAATTCATCAAGCACCACTGCTGAAGCGCGTTCAGTATCAACTTCTCCGCCCGAAATCAACATGCCTCTTTTGCGTCCGACAAGCGCAAGAAGCTCCGCGCCTTCCTCTGGAAGCTCACCGTTCAGTTTATATCTTGCCCTTAGAAAATCAGGATAAGTTTTTGCGATGGTTTCCAGTAGCCGGCGTGCCAGCAATTCGATATCAATTACTTCATCTTTGACCGACCCGCAAAACGCAAGATTCTCACCAACGGTTGGGTCTTCAAATTTCGGCCAAAGCATACCGGGGGTGTCCATCATTTCAATACCAGAACCAAGGTCAATCCATTGAGTACCGCGTGTTACACCTGGCCGGTCTTCTGCTTTCAGCTTTTTTGAACCGGCCATCCTGTTGATAAATGTAGACTTCCCGCAGTTTGGAATTCCGGCCACCATTACTCTGATTTTTTTCCCCGACATGCCTCTTCTTGCATTTTGTTCAATCTTATCCTTAAGCAATTCCTTGACAAGCGGGAGAAACTTATTCAATCCGCGTCCGCTTTTGCAGTCAACTGCAAGCGGCATTGCCCCGCTCTTTCTTATATACTCAACCCAACGCTCTGTTATTGCGGGGTCTGCAAGGTCAATTTTATTAAGCAGCACTATTCTTGGTTTTGAGGAGCAAAGAGCGTCCAATTCAGGATTTCTGCTGCTTTTCGGAATACGGGCATCGATGATTTCAGCCACACAGTCGACAAGCGGCAGGCTTTCTTTAATAAGCCTGCGCGTTTTTGCCATATGGCCTGGAAACCATTGTATAGAAACCTGCTCTGACATTTTTACTCCCATTTATTCCAAATTAACTAAAGTAGTCTTGTCTTGCTTATATTGAAAGCCATTGTTAATCCAGTGCCAGTTTGAGCATATTGTTAAAATTTTATTGCAAGAAACCGAAACCGCTGAAAGGCAATATGCGAAATACAGCACGCCCAAGAATATTCTTAACCTTAACAGGCCCGATTTCTTTATATCTGCTGTCAAAACTATTGTTGCGATTGTCACCCATTACAAATACGCAATCATCAGGCACTGTCAGCTCAGTCGGATAGAAGTCACTACCTACACGTGGAGCCATCGGTTCCTTTATCGGTGCGACAAACTCTTTGCCATCAACATAAACTTTGTTGTTATCGTAGTCTATACGCACCTTTTGACCACCGACCGCAACGACACGCTTAATTATTGGCGCTTTCAGTTCTTTTGAATTAGGTATTGAAAGAACGACGATATCGCCCTGTTTCGGTACATAATTTATGTTGTAAATAACAACTTTGTCACCGTTTTTAAGCGTGTCCATCATAGATATGCCTTCAACACCGACAGGCCTTAATAGGAACGTGAAAATGACAACGACGAAGGCGAGGGCAAAAACAATTGATTCCACCCATTCGTATAATTCCGAAGTAACACTGATTTTTTGCTTTTGCTCATTCAATACTTCTGGATTTATCTCATTGTTTTCGCTCATTCCCATTTGCCCCCATTCGACGCTGCCTATCCTTACATACTGACTAAGCGCAACTTTAAAATAAATAGTTTCGAATATAATCAAAAAAGGGACAAAAAGTCCCTCTTTTGAAATTCGGCAAATTATAAGCGCTCTTTAACTTTGGCTGCCTTACCAACTCTGTTACGCAGATAATACAGTTTGCTTCTGCGAACTTTACCGCGGCGGACAACCTCAACCTTTTCAACATGCGGCGAGTGGATCGGGAATACCCTTTCAACACCTACGCCATAAGAAATAGAGCGGACTGTAAAGGTTTCGGAAATGCCTCCGCCTCTACGGGCAATTACTGTGCCCTCGAAGACCTGAACTCTTTCACGGTCTCCTTCTTTGATTTTAACGTGAACTCTGACGGTATCGCCGATGTTCACTTCTGGCAACTCGCTCTTAAGCTGGCTGCTCACCAATGATTTTAAAGCATCCATTTATAATTCCCCTTTTTCTTTAGGCATTCTTGTCGTCAATCTATAACGCAGAGGACTGCCCGTTTAATTTCCGGTTTCCCGGCAATTAACCCTCACCTGACGGAAAAAACCGTCGGCGGATATCAAATGCCTAAATATTTTATCACAAACGGCAGAAATAGTCAATGCTTTGAATAAGTATAATTTAATTTATTTAAGAAAAAATGTTCATATCTTTTGTCAGCAACCTTAATCTCCGCACATTTTCGAAATCAGGTTTTACTCCATATTTCTCAAAAGCGGTTGCAAAGAAAGCCGGATTGAGGTTTTCCGTGGGGCCAGCAGGTACAGTTACATCTATCCTTATTAAACCGTCCGATACCACTATATCTGCTGATTCAAAATACTTCTTCACATCAAGTTCGACTGTACGATGTTTTGTTTTCTTCTCTATTATTATCTGTTCATTCGACATGACCTTTGACAGCATATCTTCTAAGTCCTTTTTTGCCATACCGTCGAACTCAAGGGAAAGTTGATATGAGGCAAAGCAGATGTCTGTCAGTTTATGCTCTGGACGTTTTACCGCAGTTATCTCAATCCCCTCTGGCATTTGCTCAGACAGCCTTTTTTTGACTTCAGGAAGACTCATATCGCCGTCAAGTCTTGCGTCCATGACTTCACAGTCGCTTTCATAAAACAACGAAAGCGGCAGTCCAAAAGCGATATATGGATGAGGATTAAACCCCTGTGTTCTCCATACCGGAATACAGGCACGCCTTAATGCCCTCTGCATAACGCGGTTTAAATCGAGGTGTGAGATATATTTCGCCCGGCCTTCCTTTTTAAAGAATATCCTAATCGGCTGCATTGCAAACACCTCCTGTCAATATTGAGGCTCCGCAAGCGCCGCATTTTTCACGGCAATTAAATGAAGTTTCGTTCCTGTATGCTTTTTCGTTTTCTCTCTGCAAGAATTTCTTATTAACACCATAGAAAATATGGTCCCACGGCAAGACTTCATCAAAGGAACGCTTGCGATTTGCGTAAAACGCAGGGTCAATGCCGCATTTTTTGAACGCGTCCATCCATTTATCATAATCGAAGCCTTCGTCCCAACTGTCAAAATGGCAGCCAGAACGCCAAGCAGTTTCAATTACATCCGCTAGCCTGCGGTCTCCCCTCGCCAAAACGGCTTCAAGAAAGCTCGTGTGATTTTCATGGCAGCTGAGCGAGATCTTTTTACTCTTTATTGCTTCGCGCAAATGCTGCTGCTTTTCAATAATCATTTCTGAAGTGTCCTGCGCTTCCCACTGGAAAGGCGTAAAAGGCTTTGGCACGAATGTTGCAACGCTGATCGAAACATTTACCGATTTGCCTTTCGGCCGATTCGGCATTGAGTAATAAGTATCAACAATACGCTGAGAGAGTTCTGCAATACCTTCTACATCCTTCATTGTCTCGGTTGGAAGACCCAGCATAAAATAGAGTTTTACGCTTGTCCAACCGCCTTCAAACGCAAGCCGGCAGGTCTTGAAGATTTCATCCTCGCTTACGTTCTTGTTAATGGCGTCCCTGAGCCTTTGCGTACCCGCTTCTGGCGCGAACGTAAGGCTGCTCTTTCTCACTGAGCTGATTTTTTCCATAAGGGAACGGGAGAAGTTGTCGACACGCAGCGATGGCAGCGAAAGGCTCACGCCTTCTTTCTCAGTCCAATCCATCAGCTCAGGCATAAGTTCGGGAAGATAGCGGTAATCACTTGTCGAAAGAGATGAAAGCGAGATTTCATCGTAGCCGGTGGTTTTGCACAACAGCGACGCTTGACGATTCAAGGTTTCTGGTTTTCTTGAGCGGATTGGGCGGTAAATAAATCCTGCCTGGCAGAAACGGCAGCCGCGGATACAACCCCTGAACAACTCAAGCATAGCCCTATCGTGCACAATATCAATATACGGCACTACAAACTTGTCCGGAAAATACGCCTTGTCAAAATCCTTTACAACGCTTTTTCGCACAATGGCCGGCGCTTCGCTGACATTTGGCGTCACCGCTTTAACTGTTCCGTCTTCATTGTAATCAACATCATAAAAAGACGGTACATAAACACCATTTATCTTGGCAGCTTTTTTCAAAAACTCAGTTTTTGAAAGTTTATTAATCTTGCACTTCCTGTAAAGTTCTATTACTTCACATAGAGTTTCTTCGCCCTCGCCGAGGCATACTATATCGGCAAACGGGGCGAGGGGCTCAGGATTGCATGCACAAGGGCCGCCCAATATCACTATAGGCGACAAATCCTTTCTGTCTGCGGACCTTATCGGAATGCCAGCAAGATCAAGCATATTCAAGACGTTTGTATAACTCATCTCATACATCAGCGAAAAGCCGATGAAATCAAACGTGCTGATATCATCGCCGCTCTCAAGCCCGTAAAGGTGTATACCATTACACCTCATCTGCTCCTCAAAATCAAACCAAGGGGCAAATACTCTCTCACACCAGACATAATCTATACTATTCAGCAGTCCATAAAGTATTTTCCCGCCAAGATGCGACATGCCGATCTCGTATATGTCAGGAAAACAAAAGGCAAATCTAACATCTACATTATGCTTGTCCTTTATAACGCTGTTAAGTTCCCCGCCGGTGTATCTTGCCGGTTTTTGAACTTTTCGAAGCGCCATTTCAACTTTTTTATCCAACGCCGTACCTCCGTGCGAAATATATAAATGGCAAATAATTATCACGATTCCATAATACTATAACCCAAAACCGGCACAATTTCAACGGCAAGAGAGCTTTTTGCCGCTTTTTATAACAAGAGCTACAAAAATATAAACTGCTGCTGCCGCAAGCGAGATATTGTATCCTGTCTGCATTACAATATAAAACCCAGCCGCAGCAGTCGGTATCAAAAATATAAGCGATAAGATCATTATTATTCTTTCTGCTTTCTGATAGTTAGTTTTTAAGCACAAATAAGACTCAAGTGCCCGCCCGCCGTCAAGGGAAACGACCGGCATAAGGTTAAAACCGCCCAAAAGCAGATTAAATAATAACAATGTCCCCGTGAATTTACCGCCGATTCCAAATTTGTATAGCACATATAGAGGAATACAAGCGAGAAGATTCGCAGCGCATCCCGCCAAAGCAAGCAATATTTCCTGCCTGTAGCTTACAGTCGTCCCCTTTTTTAAAACAATATTGATGCCGAACAGTCTGAATTCAATCCTGTCAACCTGTACTTTCAATAACTCAATCGCCATAATGTGCCCAGATTCGTGTATTAAAACGCATAAAAGACCAAGCCCCGCAAGACCTGATCTGTCAAGTATCAATACACAAGCAACGAATACCGCAAAGTATATACTAATTGTCAGACGTTTCTTTATATTTCAATACCCCCGAGCAGCTTTATTCCGAGAGACAATATTGCGGGTCCACATAAACTCCGTTGATACGCACCTCGAAATGCAGATGGTATCCGGTAGACATCCCGGTTGAACCAACACTCGCAATCGTTGTTCCGGCGCTGATCTTGTCGTTAGATTTTACGTTTATAGTCCCGCAATGGCCGTAAAAAGTTTCGATACCCCCGCCGTTGTCCATCAATACATAATTCCCGTAAACCTCAGAAACTCCGGTTTTCTCAACTACTCCATCATATGCAGCCTCTATCGGTGTGCCGGATGGGGCAGCAATATCAATACCCGTATGAAAACTCTGTGCGTTAGTGATAGGGTTAATCCTGTTGCCGAATTTAGATGATATATTGCCTTTAACCGGCTCAACCGGTTTGACAGACAACTTATACGGTGTCATACTTATCGTCTTTTCCACTGGCGGGCTGCCGGAAAGGACCTTTGTTATTTCTAATGGCTGGTCCCCTTCCCCCTGATAAGACAGTGTCTGTGGTTTTAAACCGGTTTTTATAGCTGCCGCGGCATCAGCCGAATTATCGTCGCCTACATCAGACGATGTAGTTGCATTTGATGAACTGTTCATATCTGAACTTGATTCAGTTTTTGATGACGTGGATTTTGATGAATTAGCAGTGGACGAGGCTTGATTTTTAAATACTTCCTCGGCACTTGGAAAATCCCCGCTGATAGATTTGAGCGCTTCGGTTATATCTTCTTTCTTGATACTATTGTTATATGCGTCTTTTGCAAAAGCCCTTGCAGACTGATAATACTCACCGCCATAAGTTTTTAATGCAAACGCCGTTATCAGGCATATTATGCAAATTACCGTTTGGGCCCCTGTGAGAAAAAATCCGCCTTTCTTTTTGACAGTCCTGCTGTTTCTAATGTCACTCAGCCTCGGTCGGACGCGATTGGGGCTTTCATTCACAATACATCCCTCCTTTGCAAATTATATGCAAAAGAGGACAGGTTTTATTACGGTATATTTTGGAATGTCCGTTTTATACTGCCAGCCGCTGTGGTATAATTGTAATAATTAAATGGCTCCAAGCACTTGAATGACGGAGGACACTGATGAAAAAAATAAAAGTCATGCTGGTTTTCGGCACACGACCGGAAGCCATCAAAATGGCGCCTCTTGCCCTCGAACTGAATAATGACGGACACTTTGACGTTAAAATCTGTGTAACCGCCCAGCACAGGCAGATGCTTGACCAGGTTCTCTCGATTTTTAATATAAAGCCCGACTTTGACCTCGACATTATGAAGCCTTCGCAGAGCCTATCTCATATAACCAGCAGCGTACTGCATGGTTTGGACAAGATTCTTTCAGAAGAACGCCCTGACCTCGTCCTTGTTCACGGGGACACAACAACAACTTTTGCTGCGGCGCTCTCGGCTTTTTATGCTAAGATACCTGTGGGGCATGTCGAAGCGGGGCTGCGAACATATAATATTTATTCACCTTTCCCGGAAGAAATAAACCGGAGGCTGACTTCGCATATTTCAACTCTTCACTTTGCTCCTACACAAAGAAATAAAGAAAATCTTCTGCGTGAAAACATAACAGATAATGTGTTCGTTTGTGGCAATACTGTAATAGACGCCATCAAATTGACAGTAAAAAAAGACTATAAATTCAAATCATCTTCGCTCCAAAGCTTGCATGACTGCAAAAACCGTATCGTCCTCGTCACCGCGCACAGGCGTGAAAACCTCGGTCTCCCACTTGAAAACATCTGTGCCGCGGTAAAGCGTCTTGCGGAAGATTTTCCAGACGTAAAAATCGTTTATCCTGTGCATTTAAACCCTTCGGTACAAAAAACAGTGTACTCCATGCTTAGCAATATCCAAAATGTTATATTGTGTGAGCCGCTCTGCGTTGAAGACATGCACAATCTTATTGCGCACTCATACATCGTTTTGACAGACAGCGGAGGGCTTCAAGAAGAAGCACCTGCTTTGGGCAAACCTGTAATTGTCATGCGTAATGAGACAGAACGGCCTGAGGCGATAGACGCCGACACAGTCAGAATAGCCGGCATAGAAAAAGATAATATCTACTCGTTGTCAGCAGAACTGCTGACAAGCACAAGCGCCTATAAAAAAATGTCTCACGCAGTCAATCCTTACGGTGACGGCCGCGCGAGTAAGCGTATTGCTGAAGCTATTCTCTATTATTTCGGAATGGGTGAAAAACCAGAAGAATTCGTATATAACTCTTAGATTTAATAGGCTTAATTTTAAGACCCGACTAAACTGCATAAATAAGGATAGGGACCTCAGCTAAAAAATACGCTAAGGCCCCTATCCTTTTATATTATTCAGTGCCTCTTTATTAATTTTCTGATTTTTGAACTATATAAAACAATAATTTTTGAAACTGCAATATCGTAAATTATAAAAGTCACATTGAACAAGATTATCGTTAGAAGCAAACCGTATTTGAGTGCGTTGACATCAAAGTTCAGCAGGAAAACTGAAATTAGCAGTGTCAAAGCGCAGCAGATATTGAAAAATACAACTTTCACTGCCCATTTTATAACATTGTTCTGAATCCTTTCAATATAACTTTTTACAATCGGATAATGACCCAAAAAGAGTATATAATACACTGCCGAGCTTTTTTCTATAGGCAGCAGCAGAGACAGGATTCCGACCGCGGCAAAAATGAGGAATGCCCGCTTTTCGCCCATTTCAAAAACGGCGGCAATAAGCAGGATACCTGCCATACCGGGAAAAACAAATTCTGCAATCGGGAAAAGCGCAGTCAAAAACATCAGCGCTACCGATAACGCTGCCAGAATGCCGCCAAGCGCAATCGAAAAAGTTGTAATTTTCTTTTCCAATTATCAACAGCCCCCGTTGCACAGACAGTCGGCACAGGCTAATCCGGCGCAGAGGTCACAGGCGGTACAGCCAGAATTCTGCATTCCTCCGGGATAGTACCCGCCGTACGGATTGAAACCTCCGTTCATCTGCTGTCGGATTCTTTCAAAGGCCTCGCGGTACTCACCGTTTCCTCCGTCCATCTGCACGGCATTTTGGAATTCGAGATATGCTTCATTGACCCATCCGAATCTATAAAGCACACAACCGCGTAAAAAATGCCATTCTGCGTTTCGCGAAGCCGGAGGTACAGCGTTCAGTGCTGCTTCCGCTTCAGCCAGTCTTCCAGCGTTTATAAGCTCCCTTATATTGGGGAAACTGCTGTTTGTATATCCACCGGAAGAATATGAACCTGAGCTTGAGTAGTCGTTATAACCTCCGGAATAACCACTGTTCCCACCGTTTTTGCGCATTTTCATAATCTGATCATACGCCATATTAATCTCTTTCATTTTTTCCGCGGCAAGATCCGCCAGTGGATTATTAGCGTATGCATCAGGGTGATACTTTTTTGCAAGAGCCCTATATGCAGCTTTTATTTCTTCATCGCTTGCATCAGGTGATACTCCTAATACTTTATATGGATCCATTTATAACTCCTTATTTTTAAATCTTTAATCTATGAACAAAACATAATTATATTATCCAATGTATCAAACTTGTTGTCAATTAATAATTTCAAATTCTATAAACAGCCGGGAAACGCTTTATACGCTCCTTCTTATCCAATCCAGACAAAATAGCTTCTTTAACCTTTGGAAGCCCCAAATAAACTACATTATTTATGATTTCACCAAATCTGTTAGCCTGCAGGAGTGAAATTGCATTTCCAATTTCAAATATACATGAATTTAAAAGACGTTCGGCGATTTTCATGCCCTCGCTGTATTCCTGAGCGGCAAATGGGTTATATGCGCCGCTTTTTTTATCGTCTTTTAAGTCATCCGCCGCGTCGGCAAAATATATCCATCGCCCGATAAAATACCCCGCTCGGTCGAGCACGCGCCTTTCAGTTTCATTCTGCGCATTCTTCGACAAAAGCTTTGACATTAATTCAGCAGTTGGCTGGGCCGCCTCGTCAACCGAACGCGTATTCTTTTCTTCTACGGCTGTCTGCGCTTTAATATATTCTTTCGCGCATTGAGCGGCGAATGGGTTGTTTTTCGCCGCTTTTTTGAACAGGTGCTTCATCACGGGCAGGATAGTCAGAATAGCAGCTTTCTTTAAAAATCCGCCGTCCTTGTAGTTATCCAGCACTTTATAAAAGGCGAGTATGACGCTGACATCCGCCCAATATTCCAATGCCTCATTTTCGTTTGCAAAATCACATTTTTTATACGGTTTTACCGGGCATCTTCCGCTTCTGAAACCTTTGCAGGCGCTGCCTCTCGACATGTCAATTATGCACATCAGCGTTGCGTCATAGGTCAGAATATTACGGGCAATGAAACCATACCGTTTACCAAGTGTATTGCACAATCCACAGTAAACGGCCTTATATATCGAATAGTCTTTTACTTTCAGCTCAGGCTTATAGGGCCTTAAATATCCAAACAATTTTCTGCTCCTTATGCAGTATTAAGATAAATAAATTCTAATTCATATTTTAACGTTGAAGTAAATCAACAACTTAATTGTATAACATAAAAATAGATAAATGCAAAACAAATTGTAAACTTTCTTATTTAAAACCTGCTTGTATCTCCTTTTTTGACATTTTACGCAATATTGCTGTTGTAATATGTCAGTGACGGGAGGTACAAATATGAAAAAAGGAATTTCTGTTATCCTGTCTGCTTTGATTCTTAGTTTATTTGTTTTAACGTCCTGTAGTTCGGATATTTCAACGAACAGCAGCAGTTCATTATACGATTCAGCTTATAGTTCGGACATATCGTATAATACTACATATAGTGAAGAATCTTCAAACACATCATCCGCCGGTTTCTTATATACACAAACCGATACTTCAAATGACAATACAACTGTATCAAACACTTCGTCTTCAGAATACAAGAAAACCACTAATTCAGCCGATCAAAGCAACAAGTCTACCAAAAAAAGTTCCAAAAAATCAGAAGATAAGAAATCAACCATTGTCTATATAACGAAAACCGGGAAAAAATATCACTGTTCAGGATGCAGATACTTAAAGCGAAGTAAAATAAAAATCTCACTCAAAGAGGCAAAAGCGGCAGGCTATACTCCATGCAGCGTATGCTGTCCGCCGCAGTAATTGTTTTGCAAATGGACAGATTTAGACATTTAACAATCAAAATTCGGGATAATTCGGTAATTATTTTTAATACTTCATATTGTCAGAACAACATTTTACTGATAAAATTATATTAATCTTACAGGAAAATTTTTAACAAAGGTATGATTCAATGTCTTTATATAAATCCTTTTTTTCATTTGGAATAGTGGTTGTGTCCGCTATCATTGTCTGCTTCCTATTATATCCGCTTGAATCAACCGGGGAAAAGCCAAACAAAAAGGTTCAGACAAGTACATTGGAGTATACTCCTAAGACCATTCTCACACAGGACACTTCAATTGAGGATTATGGGCAAATTGTTTACGGCAAAAGCGGGTTAGGCGCAGATTTGGTATGTACTAAAATATCTCCGACAAATGTGGCAAAGCACAAAGTATTAATGGGTTTTGAAATTCACGGCTATGAAGATTTGGCCCCAAAAGACGGACAAGTCCTCGTCAAAATCGGCAACCAGATAGCAGACTATTTTAAAAACAACAGAGACAAACTTGGCAATACAGAGTTATATATAATCTCTTCTTTAAATCCGGACGGTCTATCAAACGGCAAAACAAACAACGGTATCGGCAGATGCCAAGTCTCATTAGGGGTTGATATGAACAGGGATTTTGACTACTGCTTTAAAGTTTACAACCAAAAGCGCAATCACACCCTAAAGAAACCCTTCGCCACCCCAGAAACGCAGGCACTCAAAGAATTAGTCGAGTCACTGAATCCAGACGTGGTTATAGACTGTCACGGATGGGGCAATATGTTTATTGGTGACGCTTCTTTGGCGAAATACTTTAAAGACAGTTTGAAAATCACTAGTCAGCGCAACTTCACAAGTTCCAATCACGGATACTTCAGCGCCTGGGCCACTACTACAGGGGCCAAAGGTATGCTGATTGAATATCCCAAAAAAGCATATTCACACAGCGAGGAATATGCGAATCGAACTATTGAAGGTATAAAAAAATTAGTAAAGAGTTTCAATTGATAACTTTAATCGATATTGCATACAGAAAGCACCGGCATAGTTTCAATTATGCCGGTGCTCTTTATTTTTTCCCATATATCATACATTTTTAGTTATACTGATATATTTTTTGAGGGGAACATAAAGCAGGGCTCCCATTATAAGGCAAAGCGCAAGCTCCGGAATTAAAAACGAATTATACACAATAGAATATATAAGCGGGTTTGAGAAGTTTTCCGGGAGTGCTGAGCCGAAAATAGCTACACCCGATATGACGTGGAAAAGATAACGGAGCGCAACCGCAAAACTCATTCCGCCCATGTACTGCCATAACTTTGTTCCAAATATGCCGGCAAGTCCGAGGCTTGTAAAAGCAAGCACATAATCAAGAAATATGCTGGCTATCAGTGCTTGTGCGGTAAGACCCCATGAAAGCAAATCTCCATAAACAAACATGCTAATAAACATATGTACAAGCGAATATGCGAAAGCACTGCCTAAGCCCCACTTCACCCCATGGCGATACGAAATGAGCATTACAGGCAGCATGCTGCACAATGTAACCGAGCCTCCGTATGGCATGTGATACAGTTTGACATTGCTAAGGGCAATAGCTAATGCGATAAGGACACCAGTTTCAACAAGTCTTAAAGTTTTTTGGTTCATTTCCCATTTCTCCCTATAAAAAATTGCCGTGCCGGAAACCCGGCGCGGCAATAATTCACTACAAAGCAGCTCCCTACGCCGGCATTATCCGGATCAGGTTCATGGGTTGGGAATACTCATATTCCCTCTCAGCCGACATCCGTCAGCACCCCTATTAAGTTTTGTTATATTATACTCCATTACCACTGCCTTGTCAAACTACAATGCCATTTGCCTAAGTCAAACCGTCTGCAGCAGCTCCATTAGCTTCTGGGCGTGTTTTCTTTCATCTTCACTTGTATCAACAGCGATTTTCTTTAAACACAGATCCCTTGTATGCTGCGAAAACAGACGGTATTTTACCGCGTCACGCGATTCGGCGAGATAACGCTGGCGCAGCGCCTGTATGTATAAGGGCGGAACAACAACTGGTTCGACCGAATTCCTTGTGGGGAAATACCTTTTTCCTGTAATCAAAAAATATGCCGCGGCAAATCTTCTCGCATGACCAATCTCATCTTCTGAAAATTGCCTAAATATGCGCCTTGCCGACTGTGTCGGCGCTCTTTTTGACAGCTGAATGTAATAAAGATAATCTGAAAACTCATCGTTTACAAATTCCATTAATCTGTCTGCATACTGTGTGGAATCGCTTCCAAAGCAGGTTTTCCCCATTATGTATCCATCCGCCATGAAGCGGCGCATATCTTCATCCATTGAATCTTCATCCGGCATACGCATTATATCTGACATAATTTTTACATCGTTCATGCTGTCATTCATATTCATACACCTACCTCCACGCCTTTTTATGCAATAACAGCGTATGTCGGCCCATGCTTTTTTGTGAAACTATGATTTACTGCTTGTTTTTTGCTTAAATTCGGGTTTATTTTAGTTTTTTATGAAATATATCAAAATTCTAAATGGCAGAATTTCTATTCAGTTTCAATTTACTAATATGTTTTAATAGTGCCCTTAGTATCTATGAAATGCAGCTTTTCAAGGATTTTAATAATCTTTTTCCCACCTGGAATCATATCCAGGTCTTCCTTTTCAATTGTTTTTGTCGTGAACATTACTGTCAGATACAGAATGAGGCCAACAGCAAGGCTCAAAACCGTTGCATAAATAAGGCCCAATGTTCTATATGTCATATAGTAGACCACAGCAAGTGATATCGCGAGAACTAAAGACGGCAGCAGCGGTTTCATCATAATTTCTTTAAGTTTCAGCTTTATGCCGCACCTTTTTATCTCAATAATATTCAAGGCAGAAACAATAAAATAGCAGATACAAATGCCGATTGGCACACCATATATACCGATTTTCGGATTTCCTATCAGATACCAATTGATAACAAGGCAAATGGATCCGCCGATAATTGTCGACCTCGACGGTACAAGCAGTTTGTCAACTGCCTGCAATACCGTTCCCGTCATAACTGCGATTGAAATGAGAATTGCCGCTGGTGACATCAAAATTAACAACGGAGCCGCTATTGTTGCGTCCCGCGGCTGACCAAAGTATATAATGCTGACTATTGGCTTCGAAAGTGATAGAAAAATCGCCGCCGTTGCCGTTGAAACAATCATAATTATCCTGAGAGATGCCATTACGAGCTTTTGAATACGGACCTTGTTCCCGCAGGCGTGTGCATATGACAATATAGGGAATACACTCGTTGTCACCGCCATAACAACTGTTATTGGCAGGCTGAAAACAGTATATGCCATATTAAAAGCGCCGTTGAGAGTATTCGCTTCTTGCTCGCTGCAGCCAATATACTGCAGCCTGTGCATAAGTATAGAATTATCGATAATATTTATAATGCTAATGATAATTCCGCTGATTCCGATTGGAATTGATGTCGCAAAAAGCGTCTTTAATATTCGGGCTGGCCGTGCGGCGTTTATTCTCCTGATTCTCTTGCCCCGCCTTTTAAACTTATGCAGCATGGCAAGCGTAAATGTTGATGAGAATTCGCCAAGCGTTATGCCCGCCAAAGCACCCGCAGCGACTATCTCCATACCGAATCCTTTGTATTTGAGGTAGGCAGAAGCTGCAAGACCAACAACAAGCCGCACAACCGCCTCTATAACCTGCGAAACTGTCGTTGGTATCATATCGTTGGTTCCCTGATAGTATCCGCGGTATGAGCACATGATAGAAACAAGCAGGACTGCAGGCGACAACATCAAAATGCAGTAAAAGGAACGTGTGTTTCCGATAAGGCCTGCGAAAATCCTCGCTCCGGCGAACATTATTACTGAAAATGCAAGTCCAATCACAGCAAGAAGATTTCTCGTTATCCTCAAGATTTCCAAAGCCTCGCCGTCCTTGCCGTAGGCATAGCAGGTCGAAACCATTTTTGATATCGCAAGTGTATAACCTGATGTTGAAAGCACCAGAAAGATGTCATATACTGTAAAAGACGAGTTATATAGCCCCATACCGTCTGCACCGATAATATTGGCAAGAGGCAGCTTAAAGAATGCACCGATTATTTTTACGATTATGTTTCCGACTATAAGAATCATTGTGCCTTTGACAACACTGCTTCTGGTGCTTCTCGGCATTCAAACACCCCCGAGGCAATAAAACCATACATAAAAAGTTATTCGGGGTGTCCTGTTAAAATGACTGCCTGTCATACTATATAAAATACTTTCTATTATCCAAGCTTGCCTTTCTTCCTTTTAATCACCTGTTTAATGTGCATAGTTTATATAACTTATTAAAAACTGTTAATCATAATCGTTAATTATTTATTTTGACAAATTACACTTTTGAAAACATAATAGAATAGATGAAATCTATAATTTATCAATAAAACTTCTATCAAAGTTTTTATATTAATAGTTAATTTTGATAATATCCAAAGAATGAAGGTATAATTATGAAAGATGAAAAGCGCAATAACCTCTCAATGTTAATGGATTTTTATGAACTTACAATGGCAAACGGCTATTTTTGCTGCGGTTTTAAAGATAAGATAACCTACTTTGACATGTTTTTCAGAAAGATCCCCGACAATGGTGGCTTTGCGATAATGGCTGGACTTGAGCAGGTTATTGACTACTTAAATAACCTCAGCTTCAGCGACGAGGATATTGAATATCTTAGAACTAAAAAGATTTTCAATGAGGAATTTTTAAACTACCTCAAGAACTTTAAATTTGAATGTGATGTATGGGCTATCCCTGAGGGAACACCGATTTTCCCCGGCGAACCAATAGTCATCGTCAGAGGCCCTGCTGTTCAGGCACAGCTCTTGGAAACCATGATTCTGCTGACAATTAATCATCAAAGCTTGATTGCAACTAAATCCAACAGGATTGTAAGGGCTGCCCAAGGAAGGCCTGTAATGGAGTTCGGTTCGCGCCGTGCGCAAGGCCCAGACGGCGCCATACTCGGCGCTCGCGCTTCATATATCGGAGGCTGCACTGGCACTGCCTGCGCTATTTCCGACCGTGAATTCGACGTACCGGCACTTGGGACAATGGCTCATAGTTGGATACAAATGTTCCCCACCGAACTCGAAGCCTTTAAGTGTTACGCTGAACTCTATCCGAGCAACTGCGTTTTGCTCGTCGACACTTACAATGTCCTGAAATCTGGCGTACCCAATGCAATCCGCACCTTCAACGAAGTAATCGTCCCCAAAGGCTTCAGGCCAGCGGGTATCCGTATAGATAGCGGTGATATCACTTATCTTTCAATAAAAGCGAGAAAAATGCTTGATGACGCTGGATTCCCCGACTGCAAGATTGTTGCGTCAAATTCGCTTGACGAGTATATTATTCGCGATATTCTGATGCAGGGCGCAAAGGTTGATTCCTTTGGCGTCGGCGAACGGCTTATTACTTCACGTTCCGAACCTGTTTTCGGCGGTGTGTATAAATTGTCCGCCGTTGAGGAAAACGGTAAAATAATACCTAAAATAAAAATCAGCGAGAATGTTGAAAAAATAACTAACCCCGGCTTTAAGCAGGTCTGGAGGCTTTTCGATAACGAAAGCGGCAAAGCAATTGCCGATGTAATTACTCTATACAACGAAAACATTGATGAAACCCGCCCGTATGAGATTTTTGACCCAGAGCATATATGGAAACATAAAACGCTTACAAATTTCACAGCGAAAAAACTGCTGGTCCGCATATTTGAAAGGGGCAAATGTGTTTATAAGCTTCCGAAACTTAAAGATATCAGAAACTACTGCAAAGAGCAGGTCGGCACGCTTTGGGATGAGGTTCTGCGTTTCGAAAACCCGCATAAGTACTATGTGGATTTGTCAAGACCTCTATGGGAACTCAAACAGGAGATGTTAAAGTAATAATTCTGGTTTAATTCACTCATATTAGGATAAGTCTTCACATAATAGCATCGCCTTCCGGTAACAATAATAAAAAAAGAAGGAGTTGTTATTATGGCTTTAATCGGCAATCCTTTTGTAGTTGACGTTCCAAGAAAACTTTCAGCGGACGAACTCGCTCAGGCGATTCGAGTCGACATTGCGGGAGAATATGAGGCAATTATCGGATATGAAGCACACGCGTTGGCTACTGACGACGAAAACGCTAAAAAAGTTCTTCGTCATATAGCCGAAGAAGAAATGCATCATGTAGGAGAACTCCAGGAGCTGCTATTCCGCCTTTGTCCCCGTGAAAAACAAAAAGTTGAAGCCGGAAAGATGGAATTGCAGTCCATGACTGGTCAATAGATTATTAAGGAAGCATAAGCACAGTTGCTAATGCTTCCTTTTATTTTTTATGATAGCTTATCTTGACATAATATTTTTTTAATATATACTATTTACGAATATTCTTATGAAATTCAAAAATCTAATATTAAGGTAATGAGTCTATGGATGAACTACATTTAAAAAAAGAAAAACTTTATGATTACTTAAAATCTCTCGGAAGTCTGGCTGTTGCTTTTTCTGGCGGCGTCGACTCTTCCTTTTTACTAAAATGCGCGCATGATGTTTTGTCAGACAATGTAATTGCTATCACAGCTCGCTCATCGACTTTTCCAAAACGTGAACTGAACGAAGCAATTGAATTCGCTAAAGAATACGGTATCCGGCAGATTATTATTGATTCAGATGAGCTTGATATAAAAGGGTTCCGGGAAAATCCGGTCGACAGGTGTTACTACTGCAAAAGCGAGCTGTTTGCAAAGATAAAAAAAGTTGCTGAAGAGAACAATATCAAATATATTGCAGAAGGTTCAAATATGGACGACCTCGGCGATTACCGCCCCGGCCTTAAAGCTGCAAGGGAATGCGGCGCCATAAGCCCGCTGCGCACTGCCGGACTTACCAAAAACGATATTCGTGCACTTTCAAAGGAAATGGGATTGAAAACTTGGGACAAGCCGTCTTTTGCCTGCCTTGCCTCGCGTATTCCATATGGCCAGACAATAACGAAAGAAAAACTGCTATTGATCGATAAGGCGGAACAGTTTTTAATTGATTTGGGATTCAAACAAATTAGAGTCCGTCATCACGGCGAAATCGCACGAATTGAACTGCTGCCTGAAGATATGATTAAAATATTCCAAGATGGGCTTCGCGAGAAAATACATGATTACTTCAAGTCGCTGGGATTTACATATATCACCCTTGATTTAAATGGGTATAAAACAGGCAGTATGAACGCAACCTTAGATAAAAAAATTATAGACAATGCAAAAATCAAATAATTGTGCCGCGCTTTATTGCCATGAACACTCGGTTCATGGCAATTTTTATTTGGTTCCTAAAGGCAATCAGCACCTTTCCGAAGGCACTTCACGTCAGGCCAGCGCAATTGAGATCATATCTAATTTCACATTTGAAATTTCTAAGCATCTAATAAGATTTACAATTTTAAAGTTTGGTACCGTCAAGAATTTTTCGCAAATTCATAACCCGCTTGGTAGTCATCACCTAGCCAGCAGTTACCTGTGAATCAGTCATGACATCCAGGGCCTCAAGATGTATCATGCTCATATAGCGCTTGGT
>NZ_JBAIZF010000028.1:0-3595 GCF_036762875.1 [Clostridium] cellulosi
TTATCTGACATGGTACGTAACCTCCTTTGGTTGGTATTTTGTGTGCTAACTTAATTCTACCAAACGGTTACGTCCATGTCATTTTTATTGGACTTCTATGAATTTGCGAAAAATATTATACTTTATCCATTATAACATAATTTGCTTTTTTTTGAAACATAACAAAAGTAAAACGGCGGGAATAACCCGCCGCTATAAACAAAGGATGCTTATCAAATGAATTATTATGTTGTGCACCCGATTTTTTCAGAATTTTTATATGTTCTATCACTCAAACGTCATACTTTCAAATCATTATTAACATAATACACGCGGTTTACTTGCATTTATTTTTTATCTCTATAGAGTGCCTAACAAAACTGTTAGCTCAAAACAGTTTAAGCCTCTTTCTTTTGCTCTTCGGCAGCTGCTACTGCTTCTCTATATTTCTCGAGAACAACTGCTTCAAGCTGTGTTCTTGCTTCTGTTGAGATCGGATGGACAATATCCTGGAATCTCCCATCCTCTGAACGTCTGTTAGGCATTGCCACGAAAAGCCTTTCAACACCTTCGATAACCTTAAGGTCGTGAACTGCAAAATCACCATCAAGAATTATCGAAACGACTGCGCGGACCTTTCCCTCAGTGAAAATCTTTCTTATTTTTATATCCGTGATATTCATAGCTGAACCTCCTATTTTGTCTTATCCCAATTTCTCAAACGAACTGAAAAATGCAGTAAACCGTTACATAAAACTTAAATGTAACAATTGGTATTATGTTCCTTTGCACAAATATTATGCATCTTATGTAAAAAAAGGTTTATTTTAAACACAGAAGGACGTATAATAAGTGTGCATGTTAAATGATTTGAAAGGAGTTATGACATAGTGATAATCGACCCTGATATATTAAGTAAAGTGAAAAGATTACATTTTGTAGGTATTGGCGGAGCTGGAATGTGTGCCTTAGCTGAAATAATGAATAGCAAAGGTTATCAATTAACCGGTTCCGACAATAACGAATCTGATAATCTTTCACGGATTAGGAAACTTGGAATACCCGTTACTATTGGGCATAAAGCTGAAAATATAGGCGACGCCGAGTTGGTTGTCCATACCGCTGCAGTTCACAGCGACAATGTTGAGCTTGTCTACGCCCGCTCTAAGGGAATACCTGTTATTGAACGAGCGGTACTATTAGGACTTATAGCTGATAAATTTAAAGATACTATAGCAGTTTCAGGAACACATGGCAAAACCACAACCTCTTGCATGCTTACTCAAATTCTACTTTATGCTGATTTTGACCCAACAGCTATAATCGGAGGAAAGCTCCCTCTCATCGGCGGAAACAGCCGCGTCGGCAAATCCGAATTGATGGTGTGCGAAGCCTGCGAATTCAATGATTCATTCCTACATCTTCACCCTGCGGTTTCTATTATTCTAAACATTGACAACGACCACCTTGAATATTTTAAAACTATTGAAAATCTAATTGCCCATTTTAATATTTTTGCTAATCAGACTTCACGAGCGATTATTTATAACGGCGATGATGAAAATACCATCAAAGCACTGGCTGACGTTAAGGCACAAAAAATATCATTTGGTCTTTCAGACAAATGTGATTTTAGGGCCGAAAACATAAAAATGGAGCCAGGCAGCCACCTCTATTTTGATATCGTTAATGCCGGTATAAAAATCGCCAGCATCAAACTTAAGATCCCAGGACGTCACAATGTACTTAACGCTCTTGCAGCCGCTGCAGCAGCTTATATTGCCGGCGCACCAGCCGAAGCTATAGAAAAGGGACTTAACGAATACTCAGGAGCCGGAAGGCGTTTTGAAATTCTCGGCAAAGTAAATGGAATAACTATTGCCGACGATTATGCGCATCATCCAGCGGAATTGGAAGCAACTCTTACAGCCGCAAAAGAAATTGGGTTCAAGCGAGTTTGGGCTGTGTTTCAACCGTTTACTTATTCAAGAACCGCCATGCTTATGGACGACTTTGCAAGAGTGCTGAGAATACCTGACCGGGTAGTCCTTGCTGAGATCATGGGATCACGCGAAAAGAATACTTACAATGTATATTCAAAGGATTTAGCCGCCAAAATACCAGGAAGTGTTTATCTCCCCGATTTTCAAAGCATTGCGGATTATATACTCAAAAATGCTTCAAGCGGCGACCTTGTGATAACTCTTGGATGTGGTGACATTTACAAAGCTGCAAAACTGATGCTCCACAAATAATAATTCATTGAATTTTGCATTATAAGGAACGGGAAACCGTTCCTTTCTTTTTTGCAAATGTCTGTTACTAAATCGGTTTACTAAACAAAATACATGTATTAAATAATTATTTTATTTGCTATATTACAGAATTTTATTTACTGCGTATCAAATCTTTAACTACTTCTCCAGCAATTATTAGACCAGCGACTGATGGAACAAAGGATACACTGCCGGGAACCTGCCGCCTTTCGGTGCATTTTCGTGTTGTGCCTTCAGGGCACACACAATGATATTTGCAGCTTGTATGCTCTGTTTCAATTGGTTTTATCGGAGGTTCTTTTGAATAAACAACCTTCAGTGAATCTACTCCGCGCCGTTTTAGTTCATGCCTCATTACCTTTGCCAGTGGGCATACGCTTGTTTCATAGATATCGGCAACTTCAAATTTCGTTGGGTCAAGCTTATTGCCGGCACCCATACAACTGATTATAGGAATATTCCGTTTTTTTGCCTGCACTGCAAGATCCAGTTTAGAACTTACTGTATCAATGGCATCAACAATATAATCAATTTCACGACCTTCAAAAAACAGGTCAGCGTTTTTTTCAGAATAGAATTCCTTTATAACTTCAACTTTTGCATGGGGGTTGATTTCGAGAACCCTGTCTCGCATTATTTCAGCTTTGTATTTTCCGATTGTCTTCCTTGTCGCATGAATCTGTCTATTGATGTTGGTAAGGCATATTCTATCATCGTCAATCAGGATAAACGAACCTACCCCCGCTCTGGCCAATCCTTCAACAGTAAATGACCCAACTCCGCCGATACCAAATATAGCCACATTACTTAATTTTAATTTATTAATCGCCTCTTTGCCTAATAATAATTCTGTCCTCGAAAATTCGTCTGGCATTTAGTTCACCTATTAATTTCAATCTATCTTGTATTATTTTATTTTGACCAGTCATTATTATATCATTATATTTTGATTTTTCATATAGTTTTTTTGCACATATTAGACAAATAATCATAAAATGTAATATAACCCGAGCCTTAATGCTCATCATAAAATAGATATAGCTGAACTTAAAATAAATATATATCTGATATAAACCAAGTTACTTTGGAGTGATATTTTTGGATAGTTCAGCGCAGCAAGGGCTTCAAATTACAATGCTCGCAAACACTATTGCAGTTGCATTAGCCAAAAACCTCACTCCAAATGAAATAAACATATTAGGAAATTTTATAACTGTAGGTTTGTCAAAGATATGTTACACCGAGGGACAAAAAATCATGCAGTACCTTTTTAGGTGACTGCCATTTAAGCGGACGCATAGGAAAAGCATTATATTTACGGTTATGAACAGCCAGTTGAG
>NZ_JBAIZF010000012.1:0-53366 GCF_036762875.1 [Clostridium] cellulosi
ACCAAGCGCTATATGAGCATGATACATCTTGAGGCCCTGGATGTCATGACTGATTCACAGGTAACTGCTGGCTAGGTGATGACTACCAAGCGGGTTATGAATTTGCGAAAAATTCTTGACGGTACCGATTAAAAGGGAGGTTAGTAATGGCAAAATCAGAAAACATCAAAGCAGTTATTATCAGGGCATTAATGATTATAGTCGGTGCCGCACTCTCGTCGATAGGACTTGAAATTTTTCTTGTTCCGAACAATATTATCGACGGTGGGGTTGTCGGCATATCAATTATAACGAGCCATCTTACGCATCTGCCCCTCGGATTATTTACCTTTATGTTTAATCTGCCGTTTTTCTTGTTAGGATATAAGCAGATCGGAAAAACATTTTTATTTTCCACTTTGTTTGCTGTTTCCTGCCTTTCAATCGGAGTTACAGTCCTGCACCCCGTTTCTGAGGTGACAAAAGATGTTTTTCTGGCAACGATTTTCGGCGGGATCATAAACGGTGCTGGTGTCGGAACGATTATCCGAGCCGGAGGTTCACTTGACGGCACCGAAGTCGTAGCAATCATCCTCGATAAGAAGTTGAGCTTTTCGATTGGCGAAATCGTCATGTTCTTCAACGTATTCATTCTTTCAAGCGCAGGCTTCGTATTTGGCTGGGACAGAGCAATGTATTCTCTGGTCGCCTATTTCCTTTCATTTAAGGTGATTGACATTGTTACAGAGGGCGTTGACGAATCAAAGGCTGCGACTATCATTTCAGATAAGAGCGAAGAAATTACCGATGCTGTAATTGCGCGTCTCGGACGTGGGGTAACGCTGCTGACAGGGAAAGGTGGCTACTCCAAGGGCTCGTTGAATGTTATTTACGTCGTTGTTTCAAGACTGGAGTTAGCGAAACTCAAAAAGATAGTGCTTGAGATTGATAGTAATGCGCTTGTCACTATAGGAAACGTCGAAGTGGCGGGCAAAAAATATAAAAAGAAAGCTATTCATTAATACAAAACTTAATTTAAAATTGCCGTATACAGCATACTGCGATGATGTTCGCAAGTATGTTTTGCTGCTGATAAAATATCAAACGGGGATTTGTTGACAAATCAACAAGAGCGGACTAATGCAAAGCGCAGGTCCGCTCTTGTTTGCAGCTTAAAAAGGAAAATTATTAAAAGAAAAACCGGCCTCTGCCTAAAAGTTCAGCGAGAAGCAGCGCTGAGATAAAGTCTCTGCCAAGCCCTCTGCGTCTGAACCTGAAACCGGGCCTAAACCTGCGGAATCCGCCGGAGAAGGGTGGCGGGTCGTTCGGATTATTACGGGTACTCTGTTCACTCATGTACTCAGCCATATCAGGATATGTTCTTACAAATTCTTCGTAAATTCCGTCAGTCATATCGTCCAACTGTTTCTGTGTAGGCATAGTGATACCATAAGAATCCATGATATCACAGGCCGCTGAAATGTACGGCTGCAACTTGTAATAAATCTCGGGATATAAAGCTCTGTATGTCATGGCGTCTTCTGTAGCCTGCGAAACAACCGTCTGCGGTGTTTTCTTCTCTGATTTTGTCATACTCTGCTGGCTGCTCATGGGGACATTGCTTTTTTGTTCGGTTTCCATGCGGATATTGCTCATTGGCGAAGTGCTGCTAAGAGGCATATTGCTCATCTGAGTGCCGGCTAAGTTCATATCCATTTGTGAACTGCCTAATGGATTGCCGCGCCCAAAATTTGAACTCTGATTTATCATGCTCTTTCCTCCATAAAGAATTAATCAATTAGTTATAATTAAGACCTGCGTGGACCTCCAGGCCTTCCAGGGCCTCCGGGTCCTCCAGGACCGCCAGGTCTTCCGGGTCTTCCGGGACCTCCAAAAATTGGCGGTAACGGGCCGGGCCTTCTTCTGGGCCTCGGGAAAAACGGCCGTCCGGGAAATGGAACGGGTACAGGTATAAATGGTACTCTGGGAAATGAATTGGTAGCTGGTATCAGAATTACTTGTCCTAAGACCAGATTATAAGGGGACAGGCCCGGATTTGCGGCCAATATAGCGTTTATCGGCACGCCGAACCGGGCAGATATGCTGAAAAGTGTGTCGCCCGGACGGATAGTATATTGAAACAAAAAATATCACCTCCATGAACCAGTATATGAACAAGAATAGTTTTGGCTTGTCAGCGTTTATCATGGCCTCTGTCATAACATATCAATATACGTCGAATATAATTGTCGTGCTGGAACGGCTTCCGCTGCTTTTAATAGACAAGAATTTTGCACTTTTTGTTAACTTCAGATTGACAAAGCATAAAAGTTAAAAATAAACGTAAATAAATGCCCGCCTGAAGGGGATAAATTAAGGCGTAATTAAAGTCGTAAACAATATTAAAATTCCTTAAATTATTCCGCGCCCAACATTTTTGGCCCCGTTCTGGAATCAAACTTAGGGCAGTGCGGGTTTAAATAAGAAATTGGCTTTGTTGTTTGTCACGTGGGGGATACTATATGGGAAAATATATTGAGCGGGAACTTGTTTACATAGAGAGAAATCCTTATATCTACCGCGTCACCCACCGAATCATGGAGGGCGACTGCCAGACAGAACACGGCCCGATATTAGTTGAGGTTGGCGGATTTTACGCTGACAAATACCCAGTAACTAATAAGATGTTCTACGATTTCATTAAAGAGAGCGGCTATAAACCGGCTGACAGCAGCGGTTTTCTCAGGCACTTTGAAAACGGCATTTTCAAAGAAGAGGAGGCCAACCTTCCGGTAGTCAACGTGTCTCAGGAGGATGCAAAAGCGTATGCCGCATATTATTCAATGCGCCTCCCTACGGATCAGGAATGGCAGTATATGGCCGCAGGGCCTTATAACCTCAAGTACCCGTGGGGAAACTTGCCCGATTATAAAAGATGCAACGCGTACGGCGAGGGCTTAACTCCGGTCGACGCTTATCCCCAGGGCGCTTCACCTTTCGGCCTTGTTGATATGTGCGGCAACGCATGGGAAATGACAGATGACTTAATAGACGACGGCCGTCACCGTTTTATTCTTCTGCGCGGCGGGTGTTACTATCGGGGCAATAACTATTGGCACGCGGAAGGCGGCCCACTGCCGAACTGGGCGCACCTTAAAATGCACCTGATGGGCGGGGCGATGGACCGAAACGGCACTGTCGGTTTTCGGTGCGTTAAAGACTGCGCGGGGGAGGGGTGACCTGAGTGATAAACCACGATACAGTCAATAAAAGGTTCTATATTAAAAACAATACCCTACATACGGTGATTGACTATTCCCGCGGCGTTAAGATTGCGGAATTTTGCAACGGTTTTACAACAATAAAGTCAAATGTAAACAAAGAGCTAATAGTCTTGGACTTTATAGGCAGGCGCTATAGCTCCGCCGACTTTTCGGTAAAATCCGCCGCGGCGGTCAGCGATAAAACGCGTGAACTTGCGGTTATTCTTTTAGAAAACAAAGAGCTTGCAGTTGATATAAGGGTAAACTTTTTAAATGACAAAAAAGACACCCTTAATATAATCATTCAGGTTGCCGACCATCATAAAGACGGTATCCCTCACAATATGTATTTTCACTCGCCGTTTCTTGCCGGCATTGAATACAGCGGCGACGATATCTATTATTACCCCGGTGCCCCAGTCAAGGCCCAAGACGGCACAATGGTTATACGGCCGGTAAATGAGACGATAGTGGCTACAGATATAAAACTGCCCCTCGTGGTATGTGACAGGGAAAACAAATTCGGTTTCAGTGTGAGATTCCCGTTATCGTCAGACCTGATGGACGAGGGAGCAGCCCAAAACAGAAATATCGCTCTGACGCAGATTTCGAGCGCGGATGAACTGAAAAACCACCGGGTACCTCTTGCTCCCGACAGCACCTTCAACGACAGTACAGAATTTGAAATTATCGGCCTGCGCGGCGGATGGCCAGAAGCCTTTGACCGCTTCCGTGAGATTTGGCAGTCGGATTATGAACTTTCGGAGTACCGGAGGAAAGACTTGAAGTGGTTTAATGACTGCGTTGTCCACAATTTTTGTTTTCTTTACGGAAATGAGGGCTTTGACCTCGACAAAAAGCGTGTTGACGTCGAAAAGTTATTGAAGAGCGGCGAGGATTTCGGGGGATATGACACAGTTACTATATGGAACTCATACCCGCACCTCGGGGTCGACAAACGCAGTCAGTGGGATTATTACGATGATTTTCCCGGCGGCAGACAGGCGTTGAAAGAGATGGTCGATGAATTTCACAAGCATGGCGTTAAGGTATTTCTTCCCTTCCTGCCATGGGACAGGGGTTATGACGAGTCGACACGCACGATGAGCGACAAATTGGCAAAGCTAATTGAAGATACAGGCGCCGACGGCGTGCATCTTGACACAATGGAAACTCTGCCGGATTGTTACCGGAAAAAGCTTGACAAACTAAGGCCCGGCATTGTTCTTACTTCAGAGAACCATCCTATGAAAAAGCGCCCCCTTGAGATTATCACCACTTCATGGGACGAATTCTGGACGGCAGGGTGTATGCCGCAGATTGATATACTGCGTTTTATGCTTCCGTGCCATATTGCCCCTGCTGTTTCGAGATGGTACCGCAAGGAGGATAAGGATAAGCTCATCAATTACGCTGTTTTCGGCGCGGAACCAATTGTTATCTGGCAGGATGTTTTTGGGCGCTGGATGCCATATACAGAAAAACAAAAGGCAAAAATTAAACTTTGGAAAAAAGTTTATCTCGAGAACAAATCAGTATATCAGGGTTCTCGTCCCATACCGATATATCCGGTGAAGCCCAAAAAACTTTATTGCAATCTCTTTTCCGCCGACGACGGTTCGCAGGACATCTATTCACTGTATAACGATACCGACAGCAGCATAGATGGTGAAATTCTGACTCTTGCTGACCCAGATAAAAATGAGTTATCGGTAGTTTTCGGCGATGCCAAAGCCGAAATATCAAATGGCAATCTCTATGCGTCGATCCCTCCGAAAGAGGTTGTGCATATACGTCTGAAAAGGCCGCGAAATATGCATTAATAACAACAAAAAGCGGGGATAGGTATATTTATACCTATCCCCGCTGCTTCTGCGGGATTAATATAGCCGCTTAAATGCTATATTATTCATTAAGATAAGACCTGACCAGAGTATGGAGGAGCTCATCCCTGTCAATTTTTCGAATTAAACTGCGGGCATTATTATGTGTCGTTATATAAGTCGGGTCCTCAGACAAAAGGTATCCGACTATCTGATTGACGGGGTTGTAGCCTTTTTCTTTCAAAGCGTCGTAGACTGCGAGTAGGATTTTTTTCATTTCTTTTTCTTTGTCGTCTTTGATAGAGAATATCATAGTAGGCTCTTGCATAAATTTGCACCCCCTTGGAACTATAGCATACACTATTCAGCCGCAATTTTCAAGCACTTTAACGCCAAATTGTAAAATATTTCTTTTGAAATATGGCTGTTATGACCTGAGAGTAGCTCCGAGTTTTTCTAAGGCGTTTATAACTTTTTTAACTGCTGTATCGGCCTCTTCGTCAGTTAATGTGCGGTCGGCGGCTCTCATTACAATACTGAAAGCAACGCTCTTTTTGCCCTCTGGAATCTGTTTTCCGCGGTAAATGTCAAACAGTTCTATCTTCTCGATAACCTTGCCGGCAGCAGACTTCATCGCTTTTTCAAGTTCCATTACCGGAATATCTTCATCGCACAGAACAGCAATATCGCGGTCGGTTGACGGGAACTTCGGCAGCGGAGTGTAGGTTTTGTTCTGTACCGCGTTTTTCATAAGTGAAGCCTCGTCTATTACAGCAGTATAAACACGGGTATCAATTTCATAGTTGGCCTGGACTTCCGGATGAATTTCACCGATAATGCCTATTTCCTCGCCGCCGACAATGATTTTTGCACAGCGTCCGGGATGGAAAGCAGGGTTGTCGGAGCAAGGAATAAACTCGCAAATTTCGGGGTCAACGCCGAGTTTTTCAAATAGTTCCTCAACGTCCCCTTTAATAGCGTAAAAATCTTCTGATTCGCCATATGACCCGAGCGTTATTTTTATTTTTTCATCGGGAAGCTGGCCTTTGCCGCGCGGGAAATAAACCGTTCCAAGCTCATAGAAGCGTGCGGCAAGGTTTCGGTTAGAATAATTCCGCGAAAGGGTTTCGAGCATTGACGGAAGGGTAGTTGTGCGCATAATGCTGGTGTCTTCACCCAGCGGATTTATAATTTTCACAGAGTTCCGCAGCGGTGAATCCGCCGGCATACGGATTTTGTCATAATATTTCGGGCTTATGAACGAATAGGTTGCAATTTCAGTGTACCCGAGAGCGAGAAGGTTTTGCGTCACATTCTTCTCAAACTTCTGCGCTGGAGTGAGCCCACCTCTGGTACCCGCGCCGCTGGGCATAGTGGTTGGAATCTCGTTGTATCCGTAGAAACGTGCTACTTCCTCCGCAATATCGGCTTTCTGCTCAACGTCCGCACGATGGGACGGGACGGTTATGATGTCGCCGTCGACTTTGAAATCGAGTTTGCGGAGCGTATCGACCATAAACTGCCGGTCGATATTTGTGCCGAGCAAACCGTTTATCCAGTCGGGTTCGAATTTGATTGTGGTCGGCGTATAGTTAGAATTGTTTATATCTATATAGTCGTCGCAGACTTCGCCGATGCCTAAAATTTCAACAAGTCGGCAGGCGCGGTTGAGTGCATTTAAAGTATTTTGCGCGTCGAGCCCTTTTTCAAACCGCGATGAGGCCTCTGTGCGCATACCGAGCCTTTTTGCCGTAAGCCGGACGCTTGTCGGGTCAAACATAGCCGATTCAAATACAATGGTGTTTGTGTCGTCCATTATACCGGAGAATTCGCCGCCCATAACGCCGGCCACTGCAACTGGCTTTTCGCAGTCGGCGATGACAAGCATTTTATCGTCGAGTTTGCGCTCAACGCCGTCGAGGGTCGTGATGGTTTCGCCGTTTTTGGCAAGCCTTACATTTATTATACCGCCTTTTATCTGCCGATAATCAAAAGCGTGCATGGGCTGACCATATTCAAGCATGACGAAGTTGGTGATGTCGACGATGTTGTTTATCGGGCGAACGCCGGCGCTGCGCAGCCTCTGGCGCATCCAGAGCGGTGAAGGCCCGATTTTTACATTGCGGACAGCCCTTGCCATATACCGTGGGCAGAGCTTCGGCTCGTGGACTTTTGCGTCTACAAAATCCTTTGTGCTGCCGCCGCTGCTTTTAACATCACTGTCAGGCAAAGTGAGCTTTTTGTTAAATGTAACCGCAGCCTCTCTTGCCAGCCCTATCACCGACAGGCAGTCCGGGCGGTTAGGTGTGATTTCAAACTCAACAATAGTGTCGTTCAACCCTGTGACTTCTCGGATATCTTGGCCAGGCTTGCAGTCTTCTTCGATTATAAAAATGCCGTCCTCAATGGCATAGGGGAAGTCGTTGACAGTAAGTCCCAGCTCGCCGAGGGAGCACATCATGCCGTTTGACACAACGCCGCGCAGCTTGCCTTTTTTAATCTTTTTGCCGCCGGGCAGCAGCGAACCGTCGAGAGCGACAGGAACTAACGCGCCTGCAAATACGTTTGTAGCGCCCGTAACTATCTGTATTGGCTCGCTTTGGCCGACGTCAACGCTGCAGACGACCAGCTTGTCGGCATTCGGGTGCTTTTCAACTGAAAGTATCTTGCCGACTACGACATTCTGAATCTCGTCGCCTTCGTTGCGGAAGCCTTCAACCTTTGAGCCGGTCATCGTCATTGCTTCTGAAAACTTACGGGGCTCCATCTTTATATCAACATAATCATTAAGCCATCTCATTGATAAATTCATTATAATAAACCTCCCTTAAAACTGGCTGAGGAATCTTAAGTCATTTTCAAAGAACAGACGCATGTCGTCTATCCCGAAACGGAGCATAACGAGCCTTTCAAGGCCCAAACCGAAGGCAAATCCGCTGTAAACTTCGGGATCTATGCCGCAGTTGCGCAGTACGTTCGGGTGAACCATGCCTGCGCCGAGTATCTCGATCCAGCCTTCACCTTTGCACAGGCGGCAGCCTTTACCGTGGCAGACGAAGCACATAGTGTCCATTTCGCAGGACGGCTCTGTGAACGGGAAGTGGTGGGGGCGGAAACGCAGAACCGCATCGTCGCCGTAAACCGCCTTTGCAAAACTGTCAAGTGTGCCTTTAAGGTCCGCCATAGTTATGCCCTTGTCAACGACAAGCCCCTCGATTTGGTGGAACAGTGGCGAATGAGTGCCGTCAATGGCATCGGAACGATAAACGCGTCCCGGTGCGATAATCCTGATTGGCGGTTTCTGAGAGGTCATGACCCTTATCTGAACCGGAGAAGTCTGGGTGCGCAGCAGGATTTCGTCGTCGACATAAAATGTATCCTGCGGGTCGCGGGCTGGATGGTTCTGAGGAGTATTGAGCGCGTCAAAATTGTATTTTACAAACTCAATTTCAGGACCCGTTGCAATACTGAAGCCCATGCCGATAAAGACATCTTTGATTTCGTCGAGGACAATCGTAAGCGGGTGACGGTTTCCTATTTTGTGCCTTTTGCCCGGCACAGTGACGTCAAGGCGCTCTTTTTGAAGTTTTATCTGTGTTTCATGCGCTTTGAGCTTCGCACCGTACTCTTCTATTTTCTGCTCAATGAATTTACGGGCCTCGTTTGCGAGAACACCGATAGCCGGACGTTCCTCCGGGGGGATAGTGCCCATCTTTTTGAGTATGGCGGTCAGCTCGCCTTTTTTTCCGAGATATTTGACGCGGATATTTTCGAGTTCGGACGGAAGTTTAACCGCCGAAAGCTCTTTCTCCGCCGCTTTGCGGATTGCTTCAAGCTGCTCTTTCATTGAAACCGTTCCTTTCGCATTAAAATAGAATTATTAATTTCGGGGTTTGAGAAAAATAAAGAAACAAAAAACGCCTTCGTCCCTCATGAAAGGGACGAAGGCGCAAAGCCTCCGCGGTACCACCCTGATTTTTGCCAAAGAGCAAACACTCTCGCGGTCTTTAACGGGACCGTCCGTCACCACCTACAAGAAAATCTTTCAGCGGCGCCGCTCCAAAGCGAAATCCACAACTGCAAACCAGCGGGCGGCTTTCAGCCTCGGCCAGCCCTCTCTTTGACTGATTTTAATCTGCAGCAGCGGTGACTTTTTCACAGCGTTTAATCATAACATTATTTTTTATCATATCACAATAGAGGAAAAAATACAATCCCTTTTTACATATTTGGGCAATACCGCTGATGGTTTGTTTTTAATTGAAGGAATAAGCAATGGAGCCTTAAAACATGATATATAAAGTTAACATCTTATTCATTGTAAAGTATATACGATTATGCTATAATACCAGATTGAAAGGAGCTTAGCATATGGACAATTTCGTTGAACTACTTGTTAAAAGAAAAAATTCTCCTAAACATATCGTATTAAAGGCTTTAGCCATTATCGGAGGAATCATCATTGAAATCTTATTGGCAGGATTGCTGTTAATAGCTGCGTCTTGGTCGTTTATCATTTTACTGGCTATGGTCGGTGTAATTTATGGCTTGTGGTATTTGTTCAGATACTTTAATATTGAGTATGAATATATCGTAACTAACAGCGAGATGGATGTAGACAAAATCATTTCCCAGTCAAAGAGAAAAAGGATAACGACGATTAATTTCAAAACCATGGAGATTATGGCTCCTATGGGCGGGATGCATAAAAGGGAATTTGAGAACCCATCTATCCCAAAGACAATAGACGCTTCAATTTCTCCGAACGAAAAGGGCGCTTACTTCATAGTTACAAGTACAGAAAAACTTGGCCATTTCCGCCTTATTTTCAGCCCTAATGAAAAGATTATAGAAATTGCCAAGGCGGTTGCGCCCCGGAAGGTATTTACAGACTAATAAGTATGGTATAATTTAAAAGGTCCGCCTTTTCCATAAGGAAGGCGGCTTTTGTTTATAATAAGATACTATGTCCGAAATTTGAGAGCTATGGGAGGTAACTATGCTTGTTGTCACTTGTGCTCAGATGAGACAAATGGAGAAAGACGCTGAAAACATCGGAATTTCATCGTTAAGGCTGATGGAAAACGCGGGCAGCGCGGCGGCACGCTATATCAGGGAATCGGATAAAGTCGCCGGCAAACGCTGCCTTATTTTATGTGGTCAGGGCAATAACGGCGGCGACGGGTTTGTGGTCGCCAGAAAGCTTCTTGAGCATGGCGCAGATGTCAGAGTAATTCTGGTCAGCGGTAATCCAAAAACACCGGAAGCGCAGGAAATGTTGGATCGGCTCAGCACAAGGCAGAGAATTGTTTATGATACTTCCGATTTTTCAGTCTGTGAAGACCTTATAAGCTCAAGCGATATTATTGTCGACGCAGTTTACGGAACCGGTTTTCACGGCACAATAGCGGACGAGACTACAAAACGGTTGTTCGACGCAGTAAATGGGAGCAGTGCGAAAATCTATGCCCTCGATATGCCATCCGGAGCCAATGCCGACAGCGGCGAAGCGTCAAACAACACCATACGGGCGGATGTTACAATTGCTTTTGCGGCTCCAAAAATCGGCCAATTCCTTTTCCCTGCCGCAAATTACTGCGGAAAAGTCGTCTTTGTCGGCATAGGACTTCCTGAAAGCGCTTACAATATAAACGACAGCCGTGTGGAACTACTTGATAAAGAGATGATAGCCCGAAAAATCCCACAACGCGAAAAGAACAGCAACAAAGGCACTTATGGCAGGGTGCTGTGCGTCTGCGGCAGCCTCGGCATGGCGGGAGCGGCATATATGTGCGCAAGCGGGGCACTTCGCTGCGGCGCCGGACTTGTCACCCTTGCCGTTCCGCAAAGCATATATGTTCCAGTGGCTTCAAAATTGAACGAGTGCATGGTTTATCCGCTTGACTCGAACGACAGCGGAGCGCTCGCTTATTCAGCTTTGGAACGCATAAAGGAGATGGCGAAGAGCGCGACAGCGCTGGTCATTGGCTGCGGGCTTTCCCAGAATGAAGAGACTCAGCAGCTTATACGCAGCCTTGTTTCAGATGCAAATTGTCCAGTAATTTTGGACGCAGACGGCATAAATGCATTTGCGGGGCATATAGATTTACTGCGGACTTCTAAGGCAGAACTTATTCTGACGCCCCATCCGGGCGAGATGTCAAGGTTGTGCGGCAAAAAAATTGACGAGATTCAGCAATCTCGTCTTGATACGGCCCGCAGTTTCGCAACGGAAAACGGCGTAACGCTTGTGCTCAAGGGCGCGAATACGATTATTGCGTCAAAGGACGGGCACGCTTACATTAACCCGACAGGAAACCCGGGCATGGCCAAAGGGGGAAGCGGCGATATCCTTGCGGGTATGATAGCTTCCTTTGTCGCCCAGGGCATTTCTCCTGTTGATTCAGCCTGCTGCGGCGCTTACATACATGGGCTTGCCGGAGATATGGCGGCGGAAAAGATGTCAGAGTATGGCATGATTCCTACAGATATGCTTTTGGAGGTTCCGCAAATCTTTCGTGATATGTCACGATAGGAGTGATACTCCATGCCCCATTCGGGAACCGTCAAAGCAAACAGGAAAAGGCCGGTTTTCACTGTTGTTGTAATCATACTCAGTTTAGCGGTTATAATTTTGTTCGTAAATGCCATAATTAAACATCTGTCATCTCGGACTGATGCTGCAGGTAAAGCCATAAAGGGCCTCTCAGGAGGCTTTAGCTTCACCTCTGTAATCAATATAGACGGCAAGGAATATGAAGCGGCAGTAGAAAAGGATGCCGACGGCGATTTTAAAATGACATTTATAAAACCGGCGAACTTAAATTCGCTCAGTTTTGAAAAGACCGACGACGGGCTGAAGGTCAAATTCGGCACACTGGAAGCGGCGGTTGACGCATCCTCGATTCCGCAGTCGTCTATGTATAACGCCATTATCAATACCTTTGAAGCATGCCTGAAAGACGGCATAAAAGCAAAGAAACAGGGGAATGACGTCAATATTTACGGCAATACCAAGACAGGCGATTTTATACTGACGCTTGATCAGAGCTTAAAGCCCAAATCCCTTGAAATACCTTCGCTTAAGTTCAAAGCACAATTTAAGGATTTTAAATATACTTGACGGGTTTATAAGTTTCTTAACCCTTTTGGGTAATGGTTTTTAATAACCCCGCCCGATACCTTTCCAAATCCGGTGACAAAACCCTGCACCTTTACCGCGGCATAGCCTTTTTCTAAACCAGACGGCGCTTCAATCTCTTCGCCGTGTAGGAATTTTGCAAGGCTAACACTTTCAGGCTGAAAATCCGCAGAATTGAGGCAGGTGTAGGATTTTGCCGCCATATAAAGGGCGTGTGCGGGTTCAAAACGGCTGCCTTTAATAATGCCGGCAAAGACCCCTGACCTTACCACGTTTATGCCGGAAAGGTCCGGCATCCCGTGCGGCAGGATAAAGATTTTGCCGGCTGCCTCATACAAATCCCCGTAAAGAGATTCGCCAAACTGGGCATTATAAAAATCCAAAAATAGTTTTTCCGAGTTTTTATCGATTTTTCTTTTGGCTTCTTTGTATTTAGATAAACAGCCGCCGCGGCACCGCATTTTGGCTACAAAATGGCCTTCTCCCCCGTCTGTGGGGAAGACGCGGCGCGCTTTTTTTATGTCTTCTGACGCTCCCGCCCATTCAGGGCATGCAGCGCGGCCGAAATCAGCGCTTATCTCTTCTATCTCAAAGTCGGGATGTGCCTTTAAAAACGCATTGATGACGCCTTCATTTTCGTCAGGTGAAAATGTGCAGGTGGAATAGACAAGCACCCCTCCGGGAGCGACTGCCTTTGCAGCATCGTCCAGAATTCCGGCCTGCCTTCTTGCACAGGCCGCCGGCGACCCGGCATTCCATTCTTTCACTGCCTCAGGGTCACGCCTGAACATGCCTTCGCCCGAACAGGGCGCGTCCACAAGAACACGGTCGAAAAATCCGCTGAGGCGTGAGCACAGTATATCGGTTTTTTCATTTGTGACAGCAGCATTGCGCACGCCGCACCGCTCTATGTTGCTTAGAAGAATCTTTGCGCGTGACGCTATTACCTCATTGCAGAGGATAAAACCGTCTCCGGCGAGTTTTGCTGCCGCCTGTGTGGATTTGCCGCCCGGTGCCGCGCAGAGGTCAAGCACTTTCATGCCTGGTTTTACGTCAAGGGCAGTAACGGCAGACATCGCGGACGGCTCTTGAAAATAAAAAAGGCCGGCATGATGAAATGGATGGCGCCCGGTTATTTCATTGCCGATATAAAAGCCTTCTTCAGCGAAAGGAGTAGCTGAAAGCTCATACGGAAATATTCGCTTGAACTCATTTACGCTGCATTTTAATGTATTTACCCTAAGTCCGCGGTACGGAGGCTCGCTGTAACATTTTAAGAATGATTCAAAGTCAAAACCGGACAAGCTTTTCATTCTTTCAAGAAAAGCTTCCGGAAGAGGGTTTTGCATAATTTTTACCCCTTTTAATCATCTTTTGTTATCGGTTTGAAACCTTCTCCGATTACGTCGGAAGCTTCACACATAATTATAAAGGCCGTAGGGTCAATTTCACGCACGATGGAACGGATTTTTGGCGTTTGCTGGCGCCTTACTGCGCACATCAGCACTTCGCGTTCGATGCCGGTGTAAAACCCGCGGCCAGCAAGCATCGTAACTCCCCGATTTATTTCAGAAGTAATGGTTTTTGCAATTTGCTCATTTTTGTCAGAGATGACTAAAACCATCTTTCCAGTGTCAGAACCGTAAAGAATCATGTCGATTGTCTTAGACGACACATAGAGGTTAATCAAAGCGTAAAGACCGCTGTCAATGCTGTTAAAGACTATCGTTGATAAAAGAATAATGAAGGTATCAATAATCATCATCATGCGGCCCATCGGGATATACGGCCATCTTAATTTCAGAAGCCGGCTGGCAATATCAGTTCCTCCCGTTGTGGCTCCGCGCATAAAAACAAGAGCAAGCCCGATACCGGAAAGAACTCCGCCGTAGAGAGCCGCCAGCAGCATGCCGCCCTTTCCGTTACCATATTTAGGCAAAAACCAAAAGAAATCGACACCAACAGAAGTTATTGCGGTGCAGATTATGGATTTTATAAGAAAACTCCCGCCGATAAAGCGGAACCCCAGAACAAACAAGGGTATGTTCAAAATAAAGATCATAATACCTATGGGGGTGCCGATCATATAGTGAAGCAGTGTTGAAATGCCAGTAATACCTCCAGGGGCCATTTTATAAGGTGCCGTGAAGGTTGCAAGAGAAATAGAGTATATTGTGCATCCTGCAGTCAAAAACAGAGTATCGAGAGCGATTTCTTTTTTTCGACCTTTTATAGTTTTTAGTTTAGATAATTTACGCATATTAAAATGAATTTCCTCCCAAGGTTTCATTATGACACCTTAACTGCACAATGAAATTAAAAATCTCATAAATTCTGTCTGTTTTTCTTTTTAGGAAGAGATAACCGAAAAGCGCCTCAAGTCCCGTCGCATAGTGATAGTCGGCGGGAGTGGCGTTTTTAGGCACATGGGCTGTATTGGCGTTGCGCCCGCGCCGCAGTATGGTCAATTCTTCTTGGCTTAAATGTGGCATAAGCAATTTGACCGCTTCTGCCTGAGCAGTTGCGTTCACAAAAGATACGCACGCTTGATGCAGCTTTGCGGCGGGGAGCTTAAGTTCTGTGATAAGATAATCGCGCACAAGGGTTTCATATACAGCGTCACCCATAAAAGCGAGCGTAATAGGGCTTAAGCTTTCCGCGTTTATCTCTTCTGACTTAACATTTTCTATTGTATTATTTGACATAATCAAACTCCATATCGTATATATTCACGGTGTCGCCTTCCTGTATCCCAGCTTCTTCCAACTTAGTGTAGACGCCGCTGTTTTTCAGCACCTTTTCAAAATAGTGCAGGGAGTCATAATCCTGAAAGTTGACGGAATTGATGACTTCCTTGAGCCATTCACCGGTTACATAATAAACGCCATTGCGGACCTCGATATTGATTTCATGGCCATCGGTATGTTTTTCGAGACTCTCCGGCGTAACTTCAGGCTCATAGGTTTTAATGGGCGGCAGTTTTGATAACATTTTTCTTACCTCATTTATGAGGTCATCTACTCCTTTGTGTGAAGCAGCGCTGATTGGGAAAAATTTAAGGCCTTTACCCTCGATATAACGGCGGAAACGCTCTATCTGTTCTTCAGTTGCAATATCCGCCTTGTTTCCGGCAACGATTTGAGGGCGTTTTACGAGCTGAGGGTCATAGGCGACGAGCTCTTTGCATATGGTCTCGTAGTCTTCAATGGGGTCGCGGGCCTCGCTGCCCGATACATCCACAACGTGGATAAGCAGTCGGCACCGGTCGATATGGCGGAGGAATTCATGTCCGAGCCCTGCGCCCTCGCTGGCGCCTTCAATAAGCCCCGGAATATCGGCCATGACAAAGGATTCGCCTTCGGATAGCCTGACCACGCCGAGCGCTGGCGACAGCGTTGTAAAATGATAGTTTCCGATTTTAGGCGTAGCTTCGCTGACGACGGAAAGCAGCGTGGATTTTCCCACATTGGGGAATCCCACTAACCCTACGTCGGCAAGCAGCTTTAATTCGAGTATAACTTCCAATTCATCGCCGGGTTTGCCTGCCTTTGCAAAGTTGGGAACCTGTCTTGTCGGCGTGGCAAAATGCATATTGCCCCAGCCGCCTCGGCCGCCTTTGGCAGCAACAAACGGCTCGCCCGACGACATATCAGCGAGAATGGCGCCGGTCTCAGCGTCCCTGATAATTGTGCCGCGCGGCACCTTTATTACAAGATTTTTTCCACTCTTGCCATAACTGCGGTTTGGTTTGCCGTTTTCGCCGTTAGGGGCGACATATTTGCGCTTGTACCTGAAATCGGCAAGTGTTGAAAGGTTGTCGTTAACCTCAAAAACAATATCACCGCCGTTTCCACCGTCGCCGCCGTCAGGCCCGCCTGCGGCAACATATTTTTCACGGTGGAACGATACGCAGCCGTTTCCGCCGTTTCCGGCCTTTAAATATATTTTCGCAATATCAACAAACATACTGCACCTTCCAATTCATTTATATATCTTTGAGATTGTAAAAGTTAATTACTTATTTAAAGTATTCTCCTTTCAGACTGAATAAGCCCTTGAATTAGGTTGCCAAATTGAACAATCGGCTTTTGCCATAAATTTTATTATATCATAAATATTTGCTTGTTTACAGTATAATGTTACCTTAAACTGTCGACTTGAGAAAGCTCAGATAAACGCAAATAAACGGGCGGATCGGCCCTATTTTATCGGCAAAAAATGTCGATTATTAGGGTGTAAATTTGATTGCGGCATTTGCCTTGATTTTACATTATAACTGTAGTTATTTTGATGATTTTGTGTTATAATAATTCCAATTTGTTTTGTAAAAATATAGCTTGAATTTCAGCATTTTTGGTTTTACCGCATCGCGAGGTGATACGCAAATGCGAATGGAGGATAAAGTTACGGATAGAATTAAAAGAAAAACCATCGGTAAAGGCGTGAATTTTACCGTAATACGTGACGAAAAATTTAAACAGAATCTCATCTCTGTTTATTTTATTATGCCGCTTGCAAGGGAAACGGCTTCTGCCAATGCTATGTTGCCGCTCTTGCTCAAGCACGGCAGCAGGGAATATCCAGATATGACAGCGCTCAACAGGCGCTTAAATGAGCTTTATGGCGCGCGGTTGGACGGCAGTACTCACAAACGCGGCAATTATCAGATTATGGCGCTGTTCTGCGAATGTTTGGGTGATAATTATGCTTTTGGGGGCGAAAAAGTCCTTGAAAGCTGCGCCAACCTTTTGAAATCCGTTATTTTCGACCCTGCCTTTGAAAACGGCACGTTCAGGGAAAAAGATGTCGCCATAGAAAAACGCAACCTTATTGACCAAATCGATTCGGTTTTAAATGACAAGCGGCAGTACGCCCTCGTTAAACTTAAAGAAACTATGTGCAAAGACGAGGCTTACGGCATATTTGAGCTCGGACGCCGTGAAGATGTCGAGAAGCTGACGCAGGACAAGCTCTATAATGCGTGGAAAACAATGCTTTCGAGCGCTGCCGTTGAAATATTCCTTGTGGGCCCCGGCAATGCCGACTATGTCGAAAAGTCCTTTGCCGATGCCTTTAGCAATATCGACAGGACAAATATTGTAAGCGGTTCGTCAGATGGTATAAAGAAGCCAGAAAAGGTAAATACAGTTGTCGAACGGCTGCCGGTAACCCAGGCAAAGCTGGTTATGGGCCTGCGCGGGTCGGTTGCCGCACCGGACAATACCGACGCGCTGCACCTTGCAACAGTAATATTAGGAGGTTCGCCTCATTCAAAGCTATTTGCGAACGTACGTGAAAAGATGAGCCTGTGCTATTACTGCTTATCATATCTTGACAAGCAGAAGGGCATCGTATTTATTGATTCGGGCATTGAAGAAATCAATTATGAAAAAGCCCGCGGAGAGATTTTAAGGCAGCTTGATGAGCTAAAAGCGGGCAACTTCTCTGACGACGAGATGAAAAATGCCAAGCTTTACTTGCAGAATGCTTTAATGCAGGTAGAAGATTCACTCGATTCGCTTATGGGTTATTATCTTGCCCAGTTTATTTCGGGAGACACCCGTGCGCCGAAAGAGATGGCAGATGCTATCATGAAGGTCACAAGAGATGAGGTAATCAAGGCCGCAAACGGCGTAAGCCTTGACACGGTTTATCTTCTCGCTGGGCTGAAGGAGGGTGAATAAGACTGTGGCAGAGTTTAAGGAAATAAAAAGCGACCGTTTGAATGAAAAAATCCTGTATACACGCCATAAATCGGGTCTTGATATCTATATAGCTCCCAAAGCGGGTTATTCATCACAATACGCGATATTCGGGACAAAATACGGCTCTATCGATAACCATTTCAGATTTGAGGGTGAAGATATAACCGTTCCGGAAGGCATTGCCCATTATCTTGAACATAAGCTGTTCGAGAGCGAAGACGGGGACGCATTCAGCCGATACGCCAAGACAGGCGCGAGCGCAAATGCGTACACCTCGTTTGATAAGACCTGCTACCTGTTTTCTTCAACCTCAAGGTTCAAAGAGTCCCTTGAAATACTGCTCGACTTTGTCCAACACCCATATTTTACAGAACAGACCGTTAAGAAAGAACAGGGAATAATCGGCCAGGAGATAAAGATGTACGATGATTCTCCGGACTGGAGGGTGTTTTTCAACCTTCTCGGTGCCCTGTATCACAACCATCCGGTAAAAATCGATATTGCAGGTACAGTCGAATCTATTTCGCGCATAACGCCGGAGCTGCTTTATAAATGCTACGGGGCGTTTTATAATCTGAGCAATATGCTGTTGTGCGTATCAGGGGATATTGACCCGAACGACGTCATAGAAGTGGTAGACCGCGTTATAAAAGACAACGAGCCCAAAAAGGTCGAAAGTATTTTTGATCCTGAACCCGATACGATAGTCAAGCCCAGAACTGAGCAGCAGCTTTCGGTTTCAGTACCGCTGTTTAATTTTGGTTTTAAGGATAAGCCGGCATTGGGAAAAGAAGCCGCGCGGAAAGAAGCGCTTACGGATATTGTTCTTGAGGTTGTCTGCGGCGAGGCATCACCGCTTTACAGAAGGCTTTATGACAGCGGCCTCATAAATGCCAATTTTTCAAAGCAGTATTTCAGCGGAAGGAGTTTTGCTTCTGTTATTTTCGGCGGGGAATCACATTATCCCGATAAAGTCGCAGATGAAATTATAAAGGAGACAAACCGCCTTAAAAGGGAAGGCATGAACAAAGATGACTTTGAGGCGGCAAAGCGCACTGTTTATGGAAGGCTTGCGGTTACCTTCGACAGCGTTGAAAATATTGCTAATAATATAGCCGCATGCAGGTTTATGGATTATCTGCCGTTCGATGTGATTGACGAGGCTGCAAATGCAGAATATAATAGTGCACAGGAGCGTCTTAATGAGATTTTCTCTGAGGAACGCTGCGCTTTGTCTGTAATTTCACCTATAAAGTGAAATATCAAAAGTAGTACCCGAGGCAATACGCCCAAAAAGAATAAAAATTGGAGCTGGTATTTGGATGTTTAATGTTTCATTTCCGGGACTGGGTATTAAAGAATTTAGTATTAACCCGACGGCTTTTACCGTTTTTGGACACCCGATTGCTTGGTACGGTATAATTATAGCGAGCGCCTTGCTTCTCGCAATGGTTTACGGCATGGTACGCGCCAAAGAGTTTAATATATCAGTTGACGATTTGTCCGACCTCATTATTTTTGGAATAATCTTCGGCGTAATCGGGGCAAGAATCTATTATGTCCTTTTTCCCTATGAGGGATCTACAACAAACGAGTTTTTTGAAAAGCCGATTACCATACTCTATATCTGGAATGGCGGCCTTGCCATATACGGAGGCATAATAGGCGCGTTCTTATCGTCATTTGTTGTTGCTAAGATTAAGAAAATCAGCATAGGTGCTGTGTTTGACATGGCGTCGCTTGGTTTTCTTATCGGTCAGACAATAGGCAGATGGGGCAATTTTGTCAATGGCGAGGCATATGGTTACAAGACAAACCTGCCTTGGCGCATGGTTCTGAGCTTTGAATCAGACCCGGTTCATCCGTGCTTTTTATATGAATCGCTGTGGTGCCTTATAGGATTTATAATCCTACATATCTACAGCAAGCGCAGAAAATTCAATGGTGAAATTTTCCTCATGTATATTACATGGTATTCCTTCGGCAGGTTCTTTATCGAGGGAATAAGAGCCGACAGCCTTATGCAGGGTAACCTCAAAGTGTCACAGCTTTTGTCGGCGATTTTGTTTATCGCTGCGGTCTCGCTTCTGATTTATAAGCGCGTAACGATTAAGAAAGTTATTTTGGAACAAACCACTGAATACAATCCGTTGTTTGATGAAACCTCTAAAGCTGTTGAAGAGGAGACGGCCAGAGAGGTGGAGAAATACCTCGGTAATCAAGAAGATGAAGAGGATGAAGGCAGCGAAAGCGAGGAAGAGAGTGCTGACAGCGCTGATGCCAGCGCCGATGATGTAGAAGGTCAAAAGGAAGAAGATAGTGATAACACAGAAAACAGCGATAAATCGGAGGACAAGGAATAATGGCAGTATTACTTGATGGCAAGGCCGGAGCCGCAAGGGTCAAGGCCGAGGTTGCAAAAGAAGTTGAGCAGATTAAAGCAAAGGGCAAGAATGTTACCCTCGCAGTTGTTATAGTGGGTGACGACCCAGCGTCGCGGGTCTATGTCAACAATAAAAAGAAAGACTGCGCCGAGGTTGGAATCATATCTGAGGAATACGCCCTTCCTGCTGATACTAAACAGGAAAAACTTATTTCGCTCGTCAAAGAACTCAATGAGAGAAGCGATATTAACGGTATACTTGTCCAGCTGCCTCTTCCAAAGCCGCTTGACGAGAAAGCAGTAATAAACACAATAGCCGTCCAGAAGGACGTGGACGCCTTCCACCCGGTGAATGTGGGCCGCATAATGATAGGAGAGTACGATTTTCTCCCGTGCACGCCCGCGGGTGTAATGGAGCTTATCAAATATGCGGGAATATCTGTCGAGGGCAAGAATTGCGTTGTAGTTGGCCGGAGCAACATTGTCGGAAAACCGATGGCGATGCTCCTTCTACATAAAAACGGTACGGTAACTATCTGCCATTCCCGCACACAGAATCTGAAAGATATTACTTCTAAGGCCGATATCCTTGTTGTTGCAATCGGCAAGGCGAAATTTGTAACGGCGGATATGGTTAAAGAAGGTGCGGTCGTCATAGACGTAGGCATGAACCGGCTGCCGAACGGAAAGCTCTGCGGCGACGTTGATTTTGAAGCAGTGTCGCAGAAAGCGTCATATATAACGCCAGTACCCGGCGGTGTGGGACCAATGACACGAGCCATGCTCTTAAAGAATACAATAAAAGCGGCAAAACTACAGTATAATTTATAATCCTATGAGATATAAAGCAGTTCCGTTATGGGCTGCTTTTTTATTAATATTTTTGCTGTATAATGGTTTTGGGATAGGAGCTAACTGTGCTGTATTAAATTAAAAGCAGACTATATAACACAAAATATATATTAAGACCGCGTGGCAGGTAAGTTAACAATATTATGGCGTGCTGTGCCTGAACATCAAACGGTCGCTGAAAACCAGCGGTTTGCTTGACACAAGTATTGTTTTGTGGTAATATAATCATGTTTATGCGCAGGCTTATGCGCACAATTATCCTTGCCGCTTAAAAAAGCGGCCTTAAGTCCAGAAGGAGGTGCAAAAAATGGCTTTAACTCGTAAGTATGAAACCGTCATTATTTTAAAGCCCAGTCTCAGTGAAGAAGAGATAGCAGCTCAGGTTGAGAAGTACAAGAACCTGATCGCTGAGCACGGCACGGTTGAGAATGTTGATGAATGGGGCAAGCGCAAACTCGCGTACGAGATTGATGACGAGACAGATGGTTATTACGTTCAGTACAACTATACAGCCCCGACAGATTTCCCGGCCGAATTCGACCGTCTGCTTAACATAAGCGACGTTGTCATGCGTTCACTTATCGTTGAACAGGGTAAATAATGAGCGTTTTCGCAGTTGCATAGGTTATTAGTGACAAAACAGCCGTTGGGCACGGTATGGAGGATTATTATGCTTAATGTAGTTGCGTTAAACGGCAGACTTACGGCTGACCCTGAGCTTCGCCACACAAGTAACGATATCCCGGTAACGAGCTTCACCCTTGCGGTGGACCGCAGTTATGTGAAGGCAGGTGCCGAGAGGCAGACTGACTTTATTGATATCGTATGTTGGCGTTCTACTGCTGAGTTTGCTTCTAAATATTTCAGAAAAGGTCAGCTCGTTGCAGTTGAAGGCACGCTTCAAACCCGCAGCTATACCGACAGTCAGGGTATTAAGCGCAAAGCTGTTGAAGTGGTAGCCAATAATGTTCATTTTGCCGAACCTCGCAGGGACAGTTACGGAAGCGGACAACCCTCAGACGAATTTGAGGATAATTCCCAGCGACCTCCTGCGGCAGTCTCAAACGGCGATAACGGCGATTTCGTCGAGATAGACGGCGATGATGATTTGCCGTTCTAATTCTCTTACAGAAGGAGGTTACACTAATGGATAAAAACGATAGAAATGATCACAAAGGCAGAAAAGGCCGCAAAAAGGTCTGCACTTTCTGCGTTGATAAAGTTGAGAACATCGATTATAAAGATATTGCAAGGCTCCGTAGATTCCTTTCAGAGCGCGCGAAGATTCTGCCGCGCCGTGTAACAGGAACATGCGCACATCATCAGCGCCAACTCACTGTTGCAATTAAGCGTGCACGCCATCTCGCACTGCTCCCGTATATCAGCGATTAATAAGTTTTTAAATAAACGCCCGCACATAAAGCGCGGGCGTTTTATTGTATATAAATATAAAAGCTTCTGTAGTAGCCTTCTGCGGCTTTACAAGCGGCATAACAACCAGAATGACTTTATTTATCGGTAAAACCAAAATGGCTTTAAGGCGTAAATTTTATCGCCTTAAATGTGCATTGACCAACAGCATTTTTATGCAAAAATAAAGTTGCATAAACAGCTCTTAAAAATCCCTCAGCCGCATAAATTAAGCGGTTGAGGGATTTCTTTGCTGTTTGCTTTCATTTAGCAATCGGTAAATGTTATCTGAAGAAGTTTCTCCAGAAGTTAGAATAGTTGTCTTCGTTTTCTGACCCATTTCCGTTTTGGTTTCCATTATCGTTGCCTGCCGTGGTTCCGTCGTCGCCCTTGTCTTCTTCGAGCTTAACGGAAATCTGGAAGGTGCTGCCCGATTCTGTTCTGTAGACTTCAAGGTTAATGGTATCGCCGACCTTGTGTTTGCTCTCTTCTTTGTAGAACGTGTTGAATACTGTGTCAGAATCGTCGGAGGCGAGTGAAATGCCGTTTATTTTAGTGATAATATCTTTTGCCCGGAGCCCCTTTGCATAAGCGTCTGACGTTGGCTCAATCTTCTCAACATAAAGGCCTGACGGATAATTGTACCATTTTGCTTGGGTATTTGAAAGCGGATAAACACTAATGCCTACTTTAACACGTCCTGTGACATAGCCATACTTTATGATACTGTCGATTATAGGCTTTGCAGTGCTTATCGGGATGGCAAATCCGATGCCCTCATAACCAACCTCGGTGATCTTAGATGTGTTGATACCGATAACCTGACCATACATATTGACAAGCGGACCGCCCGAGTTACCGGGGTTAATCAAAGCGTTTGTCTGGATGTAAGTCATGTTTGAAGTGCTGCTGACAGTTCTGTTAAGACCGGAAATTATTCCGTTAGTTACAGTGCTGGCAAGAGCAAGTCCACCGGGATTTCCGATAGCAATAACCGCCTGACCGACCTTGAGCTGGTTAGAATCACCGAATACGGCCGGTGTTAGACCTGCAGCGTTTACTTTTAAGACGGCAATATCGGATTTGGTATCTGAACCGATAACCTTTACTGTATCATAAGTTTTGTTGTCTGACATTACTATACGTATTTTCTTGTATCCTTCTATTACATGGGCGTTGGTAATTATATAGCCATCCGATGTCATAACGATACCGGAACCTTCCGCTGTTGGCTCTATAGATTGAAGGCTGTAGATTTCAACGCCAACAACTGACGGTGTCAGCTTTGCAGCAACCTGTTCTACCGTTAATTCAGAGCCAGACGATGCAGTTGCTTTTGAGGGTGAGGAAGGCTGGCTGTTGAGAACAAGGCTGCCGGCGTTTGACAAGCTGCTGGTATTAAAGCTCTTGTTGTAGCTGGCAAGGGATGAAATACCGACAATAGCAAGGCCAATGATTGCAACGCCGACAACGGAACATACTGTTACGAGGAAAGGTTTAAGACCACGTCTTTTCTTAGACCTGTCTGCAGCTTTCTTTTGGTCATTCAGTGCCTTTTGGTAATCGTCATAATTCCATTTATATTGGACATTGCCGCCATACTGTGAATATTGGCTATTTGAATCAGACTGATTTGAATAATCTGTATTCGAGTTAAACGAAGACTGATTGTAGCCATAAGAATTGCTGTTATCAAAATTCGAATTATTGTCTTGGCGGTTGTTGAATTCACCGTTATTCGAATTTTGAGGATTGTTAAATCCGTTGTCCATAAAAAATGCCTCCATGGTATTATTACTTACTTAATATCCTGATATTACTTTATCACTAAAATATTAATAATATATAAACAGAGCGATAACTAATATTAAATATTGTGCCCTTATTTCAGCTAAAAAATCAAATTTAATTAGTTATTTTTGAAGCGTCTTTTAGAGTAAATACGAATTCACAGTACTGGCCTTCAACACTTCTGACGACGATGTCCTCGCCCTGTTTGTTGAGGACGGATTTTACAATATAAAGCCCAAGCCCAACACCTTTTCGGTCACGGCTTCTGGATTTATCGGTTTTATAAAATCTGTCGAAGACATAAGGCAACTCAGCGGAGGGAATACCCATACCGCTGTTTTTTATGCCAACATAAACTTTCTTTTTTTCCTTGGCAATATTAATTTCGATATAGCCGCCCTCGTTAGAAAATTTTACAGCGTTGTCAATAAGATTATATACAATTTGATAGGTTAAGTCAAAGTCAGCATAAACCATTATTTGATTATCAAAATCAAGCCCGCGGATTTCGAGTGATTTTTTGTCAATCTGCTGTTCGAAACCGATAATTACCCGGCGCGTAAGCTCAACAATATCGAATTCAGTGGGATTAATTTTCAACTCGCCGGCTTCGATGCGGGCTATATCAAGGAAGGACCTGACAAGCCTTGAAAGGCGCTTTACTTCATCCGATACAATTTTTAAATAGTAGTTATGTTTTTCAGGTGGTATTGTCCCGTCGAGAATACCGTCGATAAAACCGGAAATAGAGGTCATAGGGGTTTTAAGCTCATGTGACACATTGCCGACAAAGTTCGACCGCATCTCTTCGAGTGACGCCAAGGACTGTGCCATATTGTTAAACGACGCGGAGAGTTGGCCAATTTCGTCGCTGCTACTGACAGGGATACGGGCAGAGAAATCGCCTTTAGAAAAACTTGCGGCGGCGCTGTTCATTTGCCGCAGCGGCTTGATAAGGCGTGCTGTGACGAAATAGATTGCGATAAACGATAATAAAAGGGTCATCATCAAAGAGAGAATGAATATTTTGAATATGTCACTGATTGTTTTTGTCAGGTTTCCGCCTTTGGAGCATACAAAGACAGCACCTACAACATTGCTGTGATCACGAGTATAAATAGGTACCCCGCCGGTGGTATAAGTTGTATCAAAGAAGCCGCCTAAAGTGCCTTCTTCGATTATTTCCTGTCTATTATTGATTTGAGACATTATGGACTTGCTTATTTTATTGTCCGATCCTGCAACGATATATGGATTAACTGTTCGCCATATTCTTCCGTCACTGAAGCAGATATAAATATTTGCGTCGAGATTGTAGGCAGTCATCTGCAGCATACTTAAGAGAATCTGCTCATCTTCTTCGCTGGTGACACTGCTAAAAGATTCAGATATCTTTCGGGCATTGTTGAGGTATAGCTTTTCCTTCTCACTATTTGAATATCTAATTGAGAAAATAATCATTACTATACCGAACACGAAAAAGCTTACAACAATAATAGAGGCGCATGCAAGGAAGAATTTCGCAAACAGGCTTCGGTCAATAATTCTCCCGAGAACTGTATTGCGTAGAAAATTACTCTTTTGCTTCGAATTTATAGCCAACACCCCAAACTGTCTTTAGAGACCATTTATCCGAAACGCCGTCAAGTTTTTCACGCAGTCTTTTGATATGCACATCTACTGTTCGCGAATCGCCGAGATATTCGAATCCCCAAACCTCATCGAGCAGCTGGTCACGGGTATAGACGCGGTTTGGGTTGCTCGCAAGATGATAGAGCAGTTCCAATTCTTTCGGCGGAGTATCAATTGTTTTCCCGTTGACCTTAAGTTCATAGTTAGTGAGATTGACTACAAGATTTTCAAACCTGACTTCTTTTTCAGTGTCGCTGCTTTTATTTGAATAACGCCGCAGGACGGCCTTGATGCGGGCAACGACCTCTTTTGAGTCAAAGGGCTTTACGACATAGTCATCGGCGCCGAGTTCAAGTCCGAGTACCTTGTCAAATGTTTCGCCCTTTGCCGTTACCATAATGACTGGTTTGTCTGATTTTTTCCTAATTTCCCTGCAAACCTGCCATCCGTCCATGCCCGGAAGCATGATGTCGAGCAAAACAAGATCAGGCTGAAACTCCCCAAAAAGCTTTACTGCTTCATTGCCGTCATAAGCCTGCGCAACGGAAAATCCCTCTTTTTCAAGATAGAGCCTTAACAGCTCATTTATATTTTTATCATCATCGACAACCAGGATTTTAGTATTCTCCATTGGTTACCCTCCGTTCATTTCACTTGTTATAAACAATTATAAACTATAATTTAATTTAATGATTAACTTTTTTTGAATTTAGTTTAAAAAAACATAATTTTATAGCCCTGACCAATAGAAAATCAGAAAATATTGTGGGAAAATATTAATATAAGCATGGAGTAGAGGCTTTATTAAGTTGCAGATACGATTATATTTTAGTTCTTCAAACTGTTGACTTTTTCCGACAGACTGTTAAAATTTTATGAGTACATAATTGTTCTGCGGAAAAAATTAATAGTAGAGAATATTTTTTGAAGGTGAATATATGAGGGACGGGTATATCCGCATAGCTGCTGCAGCGCCTGCTGTTGAAGTTGCGGATTGCAGCGGCAACGCACAAAGGATAATGGAATTTATTAAGAAAGCGGACAGTGAGGGTGTAAAACTGCTCGTGCTGCCCGAACTTTGCATAACGGGCTATACCTGCGGCGATTTGTTTAACCAGAAAACACTGCTCGACGCTGCGGAGAACGCGCTTGCTGAAATAATCCGTTATTCCGCCGGATTTGATACGCTGACGCTTGTAGGTTTGCCGGTAAGATATGGTGATAGGCTGTATAACTGCGCCGCTGCGGTGCATAAAGGACGCCTGCTGGGCGTCGTCCCGAAATCCCATATACCAAACAACAACGAGTTTTATGAGGCCAGACATTTCGCCTCCGGGAAAGGGGTATCAGGCACTGTTTCAATCGCGGGCTTTGAAGTGCCTTTCGGCGGAGATCTGATTTTTGAGTGCGAAGAGGTACCGACATTCAGGGTCGGTGCGGAAATCTGCGAGGATATGTGGGTGCCGACCCCGCCGTCGGGCCGTCTTGCTCAGGCGGGTGCAGTAATTATTGCAAACCTCTCGGCCAGCACCTATGTAACCGGCAAGGATAATTACAGGACTGCGCTTGTGACAAGCCAGTCAGGACGCTGCATTTCAGGCTATGTCTTTTCAAGCTGCGGGGAAGGGGAGTCATCGACTGACCTTGTATTTTCCGGTCACCTGATGATTGCCGAAAACGGAAAAATACTTTCCCAGAGCCGCCGCGAAAAGGATTATATCACTGCCGATGTCGACACTGCGATGTTGTGCGCGGAGCGTCAAAAATCAACTGCGTTTATAAGCGACAGCGACGTCCTAGAAACCAGACGTATAAAGTTTTCATGCAAGATTGAACATTACGCGCCTTTGCGCCGCCCGATTAATAAGCACCCGTTCGTCCCCTCGTCAGGCGAAAGATACCGTGAGCGGTGCAGCGAAGTATTCGATATCCAGTGCGCCGGCCTTGCCAAACGCCTTAAATTTACACATGCCACATCAGCCGTGGTTGCTGTTTCCGGCGGCCTGGATTCAACGCTCACATTACTTGTAACAGCCCGTGCCATCAAAAAATATTCGCTAAAATGTAAGCTCATAGCCATAACGATGCCGGGACCGGGCACTACAGGCAGAACAAAAGGCAATGCTGTCGCCCTTTGCGAGTCCTTAGGGGCGGAGCTTCGCGAAATCCCAATCGGGGACGCAGTAAAGCTTCATCTGTCAGATATAGGCCACAGAGGCGAACTTGATACTGCGTTTGAAAATGTTCAGGCCCGTGAACGCACTCAGATTGCCATGAGCATTGCGAATATGGAAGGCGGGCTTGTTATCGGAACAGGCGATATGTCGGAGATGGCGCTGGGATTTACGACATATAACGGTGACCATATGAGCATGTACGGTGTCAACGCTGGCGTCCCGAAAACACTTGTCCGACATCTTATAAAATATGTCGCGGACGAAAATGCGGAAAATAAGAAACTGCATGATACACTTTATGATATTCTCAATACCCCTGTAAGCCCTGAACTTCTTCCGGCAAAGGACGGGGAGATAGCGCAGAAGACAGAACAGATAGTCGGACCCTATGAACTTCACGATTTCTTCCTATACTATTTCTTGAGATATGGTTTTGAACCGCTTAAAATACTGAGACTGGCAATACAGGCATTCGACGGGGATTATACAGAAGAAGAGATTAAGAACTTGCTTAAAATGTTTATAAAGCGGTTCTTTATGTCGCAGTATAAGCGCTCCTGTATCCCAGACGGCCCGAAAGTCGGCTCAGTAGCCCTTTCGCCGCGCGGCGACTGGAGAATGCCCAGTGACGCCTGTGTAAATGAATGGCTCAAGCAGCTTAATTAACTTTCCTTTTGTTTCTGTGAATAAGTTTAATGTGCTTTGCCTCTATGTCTGCAGATTATATGGCTTAAGGCAAAGCACATTTTATATTCTGTTTTTACGAAAATTTATAATAAGATCCTTTTTAAACAGGATATTAAATAAATTCCCTGTGAACAGATACAATTTCGGCTTCGGTATTTGATTCAACAAAATCCAGGATGTTGTCTATTATACTGTCGCCCTGGGAAGAATTCGCCGCAATTGACGCGATCCCTATAACTATGGTCTGATGGGTGTCCTGTTCATCAACCTCTGAGGCAGAAACATTGAATTTGCTGCGCAATTTTGTGATAAGACTTTTGACTACCATTCGCTTTTCTTTCAGCGAGTGGACCCACGGGGCATAGAGCTTGATTTTAAGAACAACTGTCCTCATTTTTTATTCAGTCCTTTCTGCCATTTGCCGCGAAATGACCGTATGATACAACAAATTTGTATAAATTCTGATATGTTATACCTTTAGTAAAAAATTATATTTTTGAGTATACCGCTGCTGTTTATTTTAAGCTTGCTATCATGATTACATCACAATAAATATTTTCCAATAAGTGATAGTGCCGTTGCTTTATACAATTTGGATTATAAAAATTTATAATAGGATGAGTTGCTGCCTTTGCAATCTAAAATTAGGAACAGCAAACGGTGTCTTGTCTCGGCGAATAGATGACTTTTTATTATTCTTTACCTTAATTTTAGCACAAAAAGTTTCTGTTCGAATTATTACTCTGACAAATAGCAATTCAAAATGTAAAAAATAGTTATTATAATAAATAACTTGACATAATAATACATATAGGGTAATATATAATCAATACTATATAATATAATTTGGTATATTATAGTTAATATTTATAACAGAAAACTAATTTTAGCAATATGCACAATATACGGTACAAAAATGTCGTTAAATCTGCGGAAGCTCAAAATATGGTTCGGGGTACTCACTTGGCCGGGAAGTTGAATTTTTATAAAATTTCCTCTTTAGATGGAGCGAGTTTTTATGAACAGTATGAGATTAATACAAACTGCGGATATGAAATGTGACGATGCGGCAATCGCAACAGTCGCAACATGGTGGGGCCGCAATTATGAAATGGCTTTTTCGCAGCTTTGGGATTTTAAATTCTTGCCTGAAGATACTAAAAACCCTAATTTGATTGGTACAAGAATAAAAACTCCGGATGAACTTAGCAAATACATAAACCTTCAAAAGTATCACGATATTCTTACAACGCGATTTGATTGCAAAGATTCGGAGGAATTCGAACATCTTCTTTTGGAGGAAGTTAAAAACGGCCATCCCGTTATGATGGAAATTGACCCACGGAATAAGCCATGGGCAACGAAGCGGGAATTGACGGACAATTTGAGTTTCATTCTGGCATACGATTTTGACAGGGCAAAGAACGGTTTAATCTGCCTTGATATTCATGGTTCTAAGAAAGTCGAATTCCTGCCGATGCAGAACTTTGTGCAGGAGTGTAAATCTCGAAAGACATTTTATTTTGGAGCCTTTTCAAAACTTGAACAGAAAGAAATTCAGATTGACTGGAAAGAGTTTTTACTAAACAGTGTAAACAATATTTGCAAAAATCCCGAAAACGACTATTTTGGCGCAATAAAAAGTTTCGCTGACAGTTTTGAAAACATAGATCTGGAACTTGAGTGCAGTGACTCAAACTTCTACATGTCTCCGATATGCTGGAACATGAGAAATATCTGCAGGTACCGGAATTTATATGCCTTAAGTTTAGAGTACTTAAGTAAAAAGTGCAATAAACGGGAAATTGACGATATAGCGAAAATGTTTATCCAGGCGGGGTCAAAGTGGTATCTTGGATTGGCGCTGCTAACTAAATCGGTTTATGTGAAAAGCATTAATAAAGATATAATAGAACGGATAAAAAAAGCTATATATAATGCTGCGGATTTTGAAAAGGAGATTTGCGAATCAATTTACAAACTTTGCGATACCGGTTCCCTTGCGCAGACTAAAAATTTTGAAGTAAACAGTAAAGATAAAATAAGCGGGAAAAGGTTTTATAACCTGCCCTTGGACAAGTATTTTAACAACAAAGCCTTTTATACTGATGAACATATTGAAGATTTTGACGGTACATTCAGTTGCTTCTTAAAAGATGGCCTGCCTGAAAGCGGTTTAGTATCCGTCGGTGAAAAGACTTTTGATATGAGAAACTGCCTATTGCCCAAAATGGACAATATCTCCTGCAGGTCTCAGACGATTAACATTGATTTCAATGAGCGCATTAGTGGAATTTACCTTTTATGCTGTGCCGAGTGGGGCAATTTCTATGAGAACATAAAAATAATCTATAAAGACAATCATACTGAAAATTGTTACGTGACCTTCGCGGACTGGATATACAAAACTACATATCAAGGGTTAACGATAGCCTGGCAAGGCAAGGGTATGTATGAGAACAGGGAAAAAACTGCAGACGTTTTTATATTCGAGCAAGCCTTTCCGGTAAACAATGAGGAGATAAAGGCAATAGAGCTGCCTTATTTGCCAAACTGCCATATATTCGCAATAACATTAAGCTACTAAAGCTGCGCGTTGCGAGAAGGAGGGGCAAGAAAGTGTAAACGGATATCTGCCATAAGAAATTTGACTTATAAAATCTGCCTGATGAGTCAAGTATTTGTAATCAAAAAGAAATGTTACTGAATGACTTTAAAAGAAAGGACATTATAAGTTGAATAGAAAATTAATATGTACGATTGCCTCTCTTAATTATTTTGCCCAGGCCAAAAGCCTTGCTGACAGTATTCTGAAGTATAATAGAAATGTGGATTTTTTCATTTTGATTGCGGACAAAGTATATGATAACTCCATAAAGGACAAAATCGAATCGGTAGAATCCATCAAGAAAGTTTTCTATGTAGAGGACTTGCCTATAGAGAACATTGTTGAGCTTGAGTTCAAGTACGACATTGTTGAGTTCAATACGGCATTGAAGCCATTCTTTTTAGAATACCTACTAAACCGCTTCGACTATGACAGTGTTGTCTATATTGATCCAGACATCCTGCTTTTTAATAACCTTAAAAAACTATTTGAGCTGCAGAAATCGAATTCTATTATTTTAACGCCGCACCTTCTGGATAATACAAAGAACGATAAACAGATTATAGATTTTTTAAGTTACGGTATCTTCAATCTGGGCTTTATCTCAGTCAAGAATGATATTAACGGAAAAAGGCTGCTTTCATGGTGGAAAAGCATACTTAAAGACTATTGTTATCTGGATCTTAACCGTTCGTTGGCCTGGGATCAGAAATGGATGGACTTTGCGCCTGCACTTTTTGATTCGGTTTATATACTGAAAGACCCTGGGTATAATTTTGCGTATTGGAACATGAATGAGCGCGTCATCACAAAGCGCCGTAATGCTTTCTATGTCAATTCAAAATACAAATTGACCTTTGTCCACTTCAGTCATTACAGACCACAATATAAAGATAAGATAGCCTATATAGATGATTTTGAACTGCGCTATAAAATTAGAGTTACATCTGAAATCACAGAGATTTTTCAAACTTACTATGATACACTCATGAAGAACGGCTATGAAAATTATAGCAAACTGCCTTATGGTTTTTCATGTTTCGACAATGGGGAACCGATTCAGGCAGCGCACAGAAGGCTTTATGGTAACCTGTTAAGATTAAACCGACATGTTGGTAATCCATTTGAAACGTCAAGTGAGGATTGTTTCTATAACTACTCACAAAAGGTATTTCTCAACCTATGATAGCAGGGATACTCCATCCATGTAAGGTTAGGGAAATGTCAGAAACTCCTAATTATTCTTAAAATCATAGCACAAAGAAAGCTTTGTGCTACATAAAAAATGGGAATCGCCTTAATAGGCGATTCCCATTTTTATTATGTTAACTTGCTCTCAGGACTCGTAATGATTACTTGTAAAGCTCAACCAGCTTCAACAGATGCTCATAACGATCCTTTGCAACCTTTTCAGACTCTTTGAACAACTTTTCAGCACGATCCGGGAATGCACGCTGCAGACGTGTATAACGCGTTTCGTTCTTGAGGAAGTCTTGGTAAGAACCGTCGCCCGGCTTTGAGGTCAGAGTGAACGGATTCTTGCCTTCGGCCTTAAGAGCAGGATTGAAGGAGAAGAGGTTCCAGTAACCGGCCTTAACAGCGGCTTTCATCTCATCCTGGCAGTGGTTCATGCCGCCCTTGATACCGTGGAGTTCGCAGGGAGCATAACCGATAATGAGTGAAGGACCTTTGTAAGCTTCGGCCTCGAGAAGGACTTTAAGAGTCTGGGCAGGATTGGCGCCGAGAGCGATCTGTGCTACATAGACATAGCCATAGCTCATAGCGATTTCTGCAAGGCTCTTCTTGCTGACTTCCTTACCGGCAGCAGCGAACTGGCAAACTTCACCGATGTTGGAAGCCTTGGAAGCCTGTCCGCCTGTATTGGAGTACATTTCTGTATCGAAGACCATGACATTTACGTCCTCGCCGGAAGCAAGTACATGATCCAATCCGCCGAAGCCGATATCATAGGCCCATCCGTCACCGCCGAAGATCCAGATGGACTTCTTGGACAGGTACTGTTTCTTTTCTAGGATTTCTTTTGCTGTCTCGCAGCCAGCTTTAGCGGCTTTCTCAAGTTCAGCGATCAAAGCCTTAGCGGCAGGAGCATTCTCTCTTGTGTTGTCTTTTGTATCGAGGAACTTCTGGGCAGCGGCCTTGAACTCATCTGTCGCCTTATCGGAAGCCATCATCTGCTCAACCTTAGCGATGAGATGGTCACGAATGACTTTCTGACCGAGATACATACCAAAGCCATGCTCAGCGTTATCCTCGAACAGGGAGTTAGCCCATGCAGGACCTTGCTGAGAATCCTTATTTACTGTGTAAGGACATGTTGCAGCAGGACCACCCCAGATAGATGAGCATCCTGTAGCATTGGTAATATACATATGCTCACCAAAGAGCTGAGTAATCAAGCGAGCGTAAGAGGTTTCAGCGCAGCCAGCGCAGCTACCAGAGAACTCAAGCAGCGGCTGATTGAACTGTGAACCTTTTACTGTAGTATCAGCCGGCATACCGGGCTTCCTGCCAACATTGGCGACTAAGTAATCGAATACAGGCTGCTCTTCCAACTGAGTTTCCTGAGGTACCATTGTAATAGCCTTGGTCGGGCAAACAGTTACGCACTCGCCGCATCCCATGCAGTCCAGAGGAGATACGCTCATAGTGTACTTGTATTCGCTGGCCTTCGGCTTTGTATCAGCAAGCTTAATGTTCTTCGGAGCAGCTTTGATTTCATCTTCGCTCAGCATGAACGGACGGATTGTAGCATGTGAGCATACAAATGCACACTGGTTGCACTGAATGCACTTATTTGCATCCCATTCAGGAACCATAACAGCGGTACCGCGTTTCTCATAAGCGGAAGCGCCGAGTTCAAACTGTCCGTCAGCATAATCCATAAATGAGGATACAGGCAGGCTGTCGCCATCCATCAATGCGATAGGCTGCATAAGATTCTTAACCATCTTAACGGTTGCAGGACGTCCAGTGAGCTCTTTTGCAGGAGCGTCAGGTTCCGGATTAGCCCAAGAAGCAGGTACTTCGACCTTGTGAATAGCGTCGACACCAGCGTCGATTGCCTTATAGTTCATTTCGACAACGGCGTCACCCTTCTTGCCGTAGGTCTTCTTAGCAGCTTCTTTCATGTACTTGACAGCGTCTTCAATCGGCATGATGTTGGCCAGCTTGAAGAATGCAGCCTGAAGTATGGTGTTAGTGCGCTTGCCCATACCGATTTCAATTGCTTTGTCAATAGCGTTGATTGTATAAACCTGAATGTTGTTTTCAACGATATATTTCTTAGCCTCAGCATTCAGTTTCTGGCCGAGTTCTTCATCGGACCACTGGCAGTTGATCAAGAAGATTCCGCCGGGCTTTACGTCCTGAACCATCTTGTATCCTTTTACGATGTAAGAAGGACTATGGCATGCAACAAAGTCCGCCTGATTTATGTAATAAGCACTCTTAATAGGCTTGTCACCGAAGCGGAGGTGGGAGATTGTTACGCCGCCGGTCTTCTTGGAGTCGTACTGGAAGTATGCCTGAACGTATTTATCAGTGTGGTCACCGATAATCTTGATGGAGTTCTTGTTAGCACCGACAGTACCGTCACCGCCGAGACCCCAGAACTTGCATTCTACTGTGCCCTTCGGAGCAGTGATCGGAGCGGGTTTAACCTCCGGCAGGCTGAGGTTGGTAACGTCATCGACGATACCGATTGTGAAGCGAGATTTCGGAGCATCCTTCTTCAGTTCTGTATATACAGCAAATACAGATGACGGAGGAGTATCTTTTGAACCAAGACCATAACGGCCGCCTGTTACGATAATGTCGTTCAGTCCAGCTTCACGGAGAGTTGCAGCAACATCAAGATAAAGCGGTTCGCCAAATGAGCCGGGTTCCTTTGTACGGTCAAGGACAGCAATCTTCTTAACAGTCTTCGGAAGGACTTTCAAGAATGATTTGGCAACCCACGGACGGTACAGACGGACTTTGATCAGACCGACTTTCTCACCGGCAGCTGTCAGATAATCGACAACTTCTTCAGCAACGTCGCAGATGGAGCCCATAGCGACTATGACGCGTTCGGCGTCCGGCGCACCGTAGTAGTTAAACAGATCGTAGTTTGTACCGAGCTTTTCATTGATTTTAGCCATGTATTTTTCAACGACTGCCGGCAGCTGATTGTAAACGGTATTGCAGGCCTCACGGTGCTGGAAGAAGATATCTCCGTTTTCATGAGAACCGCGCATTGACGGATTTTCCGGATTCAGTGCATGATTGCGGAAAGCCTTGACGGCATCCATGTTGCACATTTCTTTGAGGTCCTCATAGTCCCATTTTTCGATTTTCTGAATCTCGTGGGATGTACGGAAACCGTCGAAGAAGTTGATGAACGGAACTCTTCCTTCAATTGCAGAGAGGTGTGCTACCGGAGCCAGGTCCATGACTTCCTGAGGATTGGATTCAGCGAGCATAGCAAAACCAGTCTGACGGCATGCGTATACGTCGCTGTGGTCACCGAAGATGTTCAGAGCATGTGTAGCAACTGTACGAGCGGACACATGGAATACGGCCGGGAGCAGCTCACCAGCTATTTTATACATATTCGGGATCATAAGGAGAAGACCCTGGGAAGCTGTGAATGTTGTTGTTAAAGCACCTGCAGCAAGGGAGCCGTGGACTGTACCAGCAGCACCTGCTTCAGATTGCATTTCGACAACTTTAACCTGATTACCAAAGATGTTCTTCTGACCTGCGGCAGACCATTGGTCAACACAGTCGGCCATAGGGCTTGACGGAGTTATAGGATAGATACCGGCAACTTCTGTAAACGCATAAGCTACATAAGCCGCAGCGGTATTGCCATCCATTGACTGTTTAGCTCTAGACATTTAAATCCTCCTTTATTATAAAGGCTAATTATTTCAAGGCAGATTGCCCAGATAATCGACATTAATTTTAACATTAAAATTAAATTTTGTAAAGGTTTTTATGCCCTCCCTTTCCTTTATGAAACAAGGCTTAAAGCATTTCGTTTTTAAATCGACGATTCTTAAAAAGAATGCCTATTTGCTTTGATTTCCGGGGCAATATAACAATACATAGCGGTTGCGTTATATTTAAATTCGACAGCCAAAGCGGCGCGGTATTTAGCACTTTTAAACAGTATTTATTATAAAAGTTTATTAAAGCTTGTGCGTGATATTGATAAAAAAATAACAATTTTTTCGACACCAAATATCAAATTTTGCGGCGAGAACGTATAAAATCTATCTCAATGCAGCCAGCCTTATTTTAGCCGCTGATCTACTTTATAGAAATTTTCCCACGGGTCACTGCCTTTGATTCTTTCCAGAGCATCTTTCATGCCAATGCCGTTGGGGGACACAGTATCAAGCTCATCCCATGAGATAGGCATTGAAACAGGCGCGCCTTTTTTCGCCCTTATGGAATAGGGGGCGATACTTGTGGCGCCTCTTGCGTTTCGTATCCAGTCAATGAAAATCTTGTTTTTGCGCTTATCCTTTCTGATATTGCTTGTGTATCGGTCCGGCCACTTCTGTTCCATGACCTCGGCAATCCGCTTTGCAAAATCGTGGAACGAGTTCCAGTCCGCCGAGGGGCTGAAGGGTACGACAATATGGTATCCTTTGCCGCCGCTTGTCTTGAGATATGAAATCAGCGACAATTGGTCGAGAATGCTTTTTAGATCCCGGACGCCCTGACGTACTTGTTCGAGCTCCATCCCTTCGTCGGGGTCGAGGTCAAACACCATCATATCCGGTTTTTCCAGATTGTCCGCGCGGCTGCCCCAGATATGAAATTCCAGCGTGCCCATCTGAGCTTCGTAGACAAGTCCGGTCATGTTTTCTATATAGAAATAATCTTCTGTTTCCCCGCTGCTGGTTTCGATCGGCAGCGTAACTGTCCCTTGACCGCCTGGACCGGGGTGCTTTTTAAAGAAACAGGAGGACGAAATTCCTTTGGGGCAGCGGACGATGCTGAGAATCCTGTTGCCGACATACGGCATCATACGTTCAGCGACCGCTGCGTAATACTGAACCACCTCAACCTTTTTGATTACCGGGTACTCAAAAATTATCTTGTCCGGATTGCTTATCTTGACCCCTTCGATGATTATGCTGTTTCCGGTTGCTTTCGTTGGAGCCTTTGCTAAAGTTTCGGACGGTTGTTCCGCTTTTGTATTCTCGCCAGTCTGCATTTCATCACCTGTGCTTTCTATTTTTATATCTTTCGGATCTTTGTCTGTCCGCAGGCCCTTGAAACTTGCCTGTCTCAAGAGATTATCTTCTGTCCACTCAGTAAACTTGATTTCCGCGACAAGTTCAGGCTCAAGCCAGAATACTTTTTCATTTTTCTTTGGGGCAGGTACTTGCTTGAAAGGAGACGTTTCCCTTATTAATGTCTCAAACTTACTTTCAAGTTCCCGCATCTCCCGCATAGAAAAACCTGTTCCGGCGCGCCCGGCGTAAATCAATTCATTCTCTTGATAAAACCCCAAGAGCAGCGAGCTTACCCCGCCCGCTTTTTTGTCTGAAAGCGTATAACCGCCTATCACGAATTCCTGCCTTTTGTCGCATTTGAGCTTAATCCAGTCTCCGTTTCTTGTGCCGCTGTAAACGGAATCTGCCTTTTTGCCCACTATCCCCTCAAGGTTCAGTTCGCAGGCCGCTTTGAAGCTTTCTTTGCCGTTTCCCCTGACATGCTTGCTGAAATAAATGTTGTCTGGTGAAGTTTTCAAAAGGTTTTCAAGGGTTTCTTTTCGCTCAATCAGGGGGCGTCCTCTCAAGTCCACTCCGTCCAACGCCAGAAGGTCAAAGACGATATAGACAAGGTTCTTGCCGCCCCGGTTTTTTAAATAGCTTTGCAGGGCCTGAAAATCCGTTCTTCCTTGCGGGTCGGTGACCACCATCTCACCGTCGAGTATCATCGGCCTTCCGTTTGCCCATTCGATGAGCGAATCCGCGATACTCTGAAACTTGCCGGTATAGTCGTTGCCGTTTCTTGTTATGAGCCGCGCACTGTTTCGCTCCAAATAAGCCAGAATCCGGTAGCCATCGTATTTAACCTCAAAAAGCCAATCCTGCCCCTCAGGGACAGTGTTTACAAGCTTTGCAAGCTGCACATCTGCGTGGCTTATGGGGTTTTTTATAAACTTTTCATCTCCTCCTCTGCCGATTTCCTCCATGGTGCGGCCGGTTTTGATGCTTGTATCAAACTCTGATATGCCTTCATCGTCCTGTGCGTACTCGTCCTTTTCCTTTAAAAAAATCCAGTTGTCCTTTTTCTCGCCCTCTTTTGCTTTCAAACGGATCAAGACCCATTTTCCCTTGAGCCGCCTGCCTTTGAGAACAAATTTGAGGGAACCCGCGCTCAGCCCCTCATCCACATCATTCTGCGGTTCCCAAAAGCCCTCGTCCCAGAGCATTACGGTGCCGCCGCCGTATTCGCCCTTTGGTATAGTCCCCTCAAAACTCCTGTAATCCAAAGGGTGATCTTCAACCTTAACAGCGAGCCTTTTGTCTTTGGGGTTATACGACGGCCCTTTAGGCACCGCCCAGCTTAATAGAACCCCATTCCACTCAAGGCGCAAGTCATAGTGGTCTTTGCGGGCAGCATGGTGTTGAACCGCAAACCTCAGCCCTTCTTCCGGCGTATCTTTGAGGGCCTCACCCACGTCAATGCCTCTGGGTTCTCCGGTTTTCTCAAAGTTTCTTTTTGAATTGTATTCCTTAAGTTTTTCAGTCATTTCACATTACTTACCTTTTATATATAGTTGCTGTTATTCTACTGCAAGTTATGAATTTAAGTAAGCTTTTTATGTATTATCCGCCGCCTGCAGCGGTTTATCCGCAAGTTTATCAAGGCACGACATCTATTTTATTTGACAGTATTTTGGTTAAACTAAACTAGGAGGTGCATATATTTATGCCAGTAGCTCATCGAACCGTCATTTCGTTTGGACTTGTTGCAATTCCTGTGTCAATGTATACGGCGACTCAGGATAACGATATACATTTCCATCAGCTTCATAAGGAGGATCAAGGCCGCATACGGTATAAAAAAACCTGTGCCCACTGCGGAAAAGAACTGAAAAATGAAGATATTATCAGAGGCTATGAATACGATAAGGACCATTATGTTGTTGTGACAGATGAAGAGATAGAGAAAATCAAAACCGAGAAAGAAAAATCAATTCAAATCCTGCATTTTGCGCAGTTAAATCAAATCTCTCCGGTTTATTATGATAAGACGTATCAGGCAGTCCCTGAAAAGGGAGGGGAGAAGGCTTTTGAGCTTCTGCGGGCCGCTTTGATGAGGGAGCAGAAGATTGCGATAGGGAAGACAGTATTAGGAACCAAAGATACGCTGATGGCAATTATCCCGCGTGAGAATGGCATATTGATTTCGACGATGTTTTACCAAGATGATATCAGGGAACTGCAAAGGTCGTATGACATTCCGCAGCCAAACGAGCAGGAGTTAAAAATGGCTCAGGTGCTTATCAACTCGATGGACACGCCCTTTGACCCATCCCAGTATAAAGACGAATATCAAGAAAGGCTCAAACAGCTTATTGAGACTAAAATAGCCGGAAAAGAAGTCGTCCCGGCAAAACAGGAACCGGTCGGCAATGTAATTGACCTCATGGACGCCTTGAAAGCCAGTATAGAAAAGCAGAATGAGGAAAAGGCAAAAAGAGAGAATCAGCCGGCGCCCAAAAGGGCGAGCAAAAAGAAAGGCGCATAACATTATAAGTTTGCGGATAGGTCCCCATACCCGCCCGTTTTTGATATTTCATATGCAGTATGCCCGGAGTATTTTTAGTGATTTTGTCAATTTACTTTTCCTTAAAAATAGTTTAATATACTTTGTGTTGGTGATGGGGCTCACCATAATGCATTACAGATGCTAAAGGCTCCTGCTTTAATTAGTTTAAAGCAGGAGCCTTTTTATGTTTATTTATCACTGCACAATAGGGGTATATCGAGATGAATGTAAGTATGAACAAACTCTTTGCCATTGGATTTGGCGGCTTTATCGGAACGGCCTTGAGGTATGCAATAACCTGCGTTGCCTCTGAATCATTTAACGGTTTCCCAGCCGGCACACTAATCGTAAATGCCGCCGGCGGCTTTATAATGGGTTTTATCATGGAAGCAAGCAGTATATTTCCCATTTCCGAAATTGTGCGGGTATTTCTTACAACAGGCATTTTGGGCGGCCTAACTACATTTTCGACATTCAGTTATGAGACAATATCATTCATATCAGAGGGAAAATACTTAATGGGCGGCTTAAATGCCGGGCTAAATCTATTTTTCGCTTTGTTTGGCTGTTGGGCGGGCAAATTAATTGCTCAACTGTTGTGGTAAAAACCTGTTATTAAATAAAGTTGCGCACAAAACAAAGCGGCGGCTGTTTATCACAGCCGCCGTTTTAACCAACAAAAAGCGAAGGCTTTGCCATATTAACCGCATAAACGCATAAAAAGACCGCCGTAAAACTTACGGCGGTCTTAAGTTCTGGTTGCGGAGGCTGGATTTGAACCAACGACCTTCGGGTTATGAGCCCGACGAGCTACCAGACTGCTCCACTCCGCGATATCTAATTGTTTGATTTGCTCTGTCTCTCGACTGCCTTTATATTATAATACACGATATATTGCATGTCAAGTATAAATTACAAACTTTTTGTTCCATAGCATGAAAATAATGGGATTTATTTTTTGAGTTCATATTGCCGCAAGACTTTGCGCAGGGCTTATCCCTGTTCCTCGGATTTAATCTGGGATAAGCCCTGGCAAGTCCTTAAGAAAACTTATTGTTTGACTGCTTTTATGGCGTCATCGAGGGCTTTAATGACTTTGTCGCACCATGCGTCGAATTCCGGGTCTTCGACTTGAAGTTCCGGGTGCTTTAAGATGTAATTGACAGTTTGCTTAACGCCTTGGTCAAAGCGAACCTGTGCCGTAAAACCGGGAACTAGCCTTTTTAATTTTGTGTTGTCGAAAACGACGGAGTTCGATTTGTCGCCGAGAAGGGACCCATAGAAATCATATTTATCATTGCTGCAGGCCGCTAAAAATTCAGATGAGACGTGGACGGCGTTTAATTTAACGCCCAAAGCGTCGGCGATACATTCATAAATCTGGTTCCAGGTCAGCGATTCGTCAGAGGTAATCTGGACAGCTTGTCCGATGGCGTGAATGTTGTTCATAAGGCCGATGAATGCCCTTGCAAAATCGGAGTTATGCGTCATTGTCCAAAGTGATGTGCCGTCGCCTTGGATAATCACCGGCTTTCCTTCGAGCATACGCTTTGCTACTTGCCAGCTTCCTTTTTCGCCGTGAATACCGAGCGGGATACTGCGTTCATCATAGGTATGGCTGGGCCTTACAATGGTAACAGGGAACCCTGTCTCCCTGTACCGCTTTAACAGATATTCTTCGCAGGCAATCTTTTTTCTTGAATATTCCCAGTAAGGATTTGCAAGCGGTGTGCTTTCTGTAATCCTGTAATCGGAAAGCGGCTTCTGATAAGCGGAAGCTGAACTGATAAAAATATACTGTTTAGTTTTGCCCTCAAACAGCCTTACATCTCTTTCGACATCCGGAGTGTCGAATGCGATAAAGTCTGCGACTACATCAAATGTAAGTCCGTCTAAGAGCTTTGCTGCTGTTTGTTCGTCGTGAATATCCGCTGTTATGGTTTTGACGCTGCCACCGAGTTCGCTGTTTCTTGAGCCACGGTTAAGGAGATACAATTCGTGCCCTGCCTCAATTAGCTGCCTTGAAATAGCCATGCTGATTTTGCCGGTTCCGCCAATGAACAAAACTTTCATAAATTTTGCCTCCGGTAAAAAATAATATGCAGTAAATTGCCGAATTTTATATTGCAAATTTATTATATCACAAACGTTAAGCCCATAACGGGGTTTCATTTGAGTATCTACTAATATTTTACCCGGCAATTACAGTGCCTTATATGCTTGCCGCCAATAGTATTATTATAAAATTTTCCCTGATGTAATATTGCCCTGCACATTCATATATTTAATCATAGGGATAAATACAGCGGGGCGGATATAATGAAACATCTTGTCAGGTATTTAAGAAGCGGCAGAAGGATTAAACAGAGCGATATATTTAGTCTTGATGACACAATAGAATTTTTGTTTAACTCTTATCATGGCTATCCCAACAATGATGAAAAGCAAAGGCAGTTTATGATTGACAAATATAAGAATGAGCTTGCGGTGATATATCGTTATAATATTCGAAGGATAAGGCGTACCTTGCGAAAAAGCGATGAATATTATGAAAAGTATTTTGAGACCGGTATCGGGAACGATTACTATAACCTTATCTGGAGTGTAAGAAAGCTTAAGTCAATTATATCTGCGTCGAATATCAAGCCCATAAAGATGGAAACGGATAAGCTTATAAACCTCGTCAACTTAAGTGGAATCACCAAAAACGGGCTTAGGCGGGCAAAACATAACAAAAGGCCCATTATAGTCGCCGAATTCCCGTATCTCAATCAGCGTTATCTGGTAGTCGACGGCAATCACAGGCTTTATTACAGGGCGAAGAGGGGAGACAGGCTTATAGACTGCTATTTGCTTTCCCCGCAGCAGCATAAAAAGGCAATGGTAAACGATTTGTTTCGCTATATTTTTGATCTAAATGCCGAATTAGGTAACGTCCTGCACAGGAAGATATTGTAGTTTAATAATAAATACATAAAAAACGGCCGTCTCAAAGTAAATTTCTTTGAGACGGCCGTTTTGCGCAGTTACAAGATTGGTATTTAAATATATATTCAGCTTGGAGGGGTTACTTAGAATCAGCCTTTTTGGCCGTAATAGGCGTTTGGACCGTGTTTACGCAAAAAGTGCCTATCGAGCAGCTCTTGCTGCATGGGGCCTTTATCAGCACCGGGCAGCGTAAGTGTATGCCATGCCAACATAGCCACTTCTTCGAGAACTACGGAATGATAAACCGCTTCTTCCGGCGAACTGCCCCATGTGAAAGGCCCGTGTGAATGGACAAGGACGCCGGGGACATAGTCGGGATTCATGCCAGAGAAACGCTCTATTATGACTTTGCCAGTTTCCTTTTCATATTCTCCCTCTATTTCCTCGCGCGTCATCTTTCTAGTGCAGGGAACTTCACCATAAAAATAGTCTGCGTGAGTTGTTCCGAGAGCGGGTATGCCCAGACCTGCCTGCGCCCAAATGGTTGCCCAGCGTGAATGTGTATGGACAATACCGCCGATGTTTTTAAATGCTTTGTAAAGCTGCAAATGTGTCGGTGTATCTGAAGAAGGGTTAAGTTTGCCCTCAACTTTATTGCCGTCCAAATCTACCACAACCATATCTTCAGCCTTAAGCTCTTCATATGGTACACCGGAAGGTTTAATTACGACAAGCCCGCTCTCGCGGTCAATGCCGGAAACATTGCCCCATGTGAATACAACAAGGTTGTGCTTTGGAAGGTCAAGATTTGCTTTTAAAACGCGCTGTTTCAATTCTTCGAGCATAGATTTCGACTCCTTAAAAATATATTAGATGTTTACTTTTGTATCAGCGCTGCAAAGTTGTGCATATACGGCTACTGCATATCAGCGCACTATATGCTCAACGGCGGCGCGCTCGGCAGCCAAACCGCCAATGTAGCGGTTAAGGTAAGTCGAAAAGCCTTTTTTGTCGTCTGGCTCTGGTGAAACTATGTCGTATTTAGCAGAAGCAAAGACTTTATTTGCCAAGAAATCCTCCAAAGTTTCGTTTTCACCTTTTTGCTTCATATATGCCGCAAGCAGAGCCATTCCCCAGGGACCGCCTTCTCCCGCGGTTTCCATAACCGCCACAGGCACATTGAGCGCAGCGGACAAAAACTTTTGTGCAACACCCTTGGCCTTGAAAAGACCGCCGTGTCCCAGCAGCTTCTCTACCTTAACGCCTTCTTTTTCAGTCAGGATATCCATGCCGATTTTGAGCGTGGCCATTGTGGAATAAACAAGGCTCCGCATAAAGTTTTTGAGGTTGAACTTGGCGTCTGGCAGACGGGCGAAAAGGGGCCTTCCCTCAGACAGCTCCGTAATCGGTTCACCGGAGAAGTAATTATAATGCACAAGGCCGCCTGCATCGGTATCTGCTTCCAAAGTCTTGAAGTAAAGTTGGTCATAAAGCTTATACTTGGGAACGTTGACTCCAAACTCAACGAGCACCTCGTTAAACAACTTAATCCATGCGTCCAGATCGCCGGTGCAGTTATTGCAATGTACCATCGCTACTGGTTTGCCGGTAGGGGTGGTTACCATATCAAGCTCGGTGTAGACTTTGGAAAGCTCTTTGTCAAGCACCACCATTGCAAACACCGATGTACCGGCGCTTACATTTCCTGTGCGCACCGCAACGCTGTTTGTGGCAGTCATACCGGTGCCGGCATCGCCCTCGGGCGGGCACATTGGGATACCCGGCTGTAATGTTCCGGTAGGATCCAGCAATTTTGCTCCTTCAGCGGTTAATGTTCCGGCTTCTTCACCGGCGGTCAATACTTTTGGCAAAATGCTGTCGAGTGACCATTTGAAATTGTATTCGGCTATCAGCTGCTTAAATTGCTCCATCATCCGGCTGTTATAATTGAGCGTATTGCTGTCAATCGGGAACATGCCCGACGCCTCGCCGATGCCGAGTACCTTTTGGCCGGTCAGTTTCCAATGCACATATCCAGCCAATGTTGTCAGGAAGGCGATATCTTTTACATGAGATTCCTTGTTTAGAATCGCTTGATACAGATGCGCAATACTCCACCGCTGGGGTATATTGCATTTGAAAACATCAGTTAATTTTGCTGCCGCCTGTTCTGTGATTGTATTACGCCATGTGCGGAAAGATGTCAGCAGGTTATCATTGGCGTCGAACGGCAGATAACCATGCATCATGCCAGAGATACCTATAGCTCCCACCGTTTTTAGCTTTAGGCCGTATTTATCCTGCACATCAGCGGCCAACTTGGCATAGGCGTCCCGGATACCTGTCCAGATATCGTCGAGGGTGTATGTCCATATTCCGTTTTCAAGGCGGTTTTCCCAATCATGTGCTCCGGAGGCGATTGGAGTATAATCTGGGCCAATTAATACCGCCTTGATCCGTGTGGAACCAAACTCGATTCCAAGTGCTGTTTGCCCCTTTTCAATAAACTCTTTCAATGCAAATCACCTTTCTATGGTTTTTATTCTGCAGCGCATTAACTTCCCGCAATCGGGAATTTTTAGACATTAGTAGAATTGTCCGAACCTTTTCTGACTATTAGATACAAGGCGACTATGACAAAGCACTGGTTCGGTTCACACTTCTATTTATCTATGATGCCGCAGTTTCACATAAATTATCGCAAAATTTTGTAGTCTGAGTCTTGCGCCGACGCTGGAACTCGCCTAAATATGTATCCCTATACTACTGTTATGCTAACCAGAGCCGGCTAATGAGGAAAAGTTTTGTTCATATTTTCTATAAGTCATACGTATGTTATATTTATCCGTACAACTAATTATATAATAGAACACCACAATATGTATGTCAAGGAATACGCGGTTCATATTTTTTTACGGAATCCCGGACGATAAGCTCAGATTTGAGATAAATTTTAATCTGAGATTTGTCATTTTTTTTCTTTGACATCAATTCCAGCAGCGTTCTGGCGGCGGATTCTCCCATGTCCTTTCGCGCGTGTGTAACAGATGTCAGCTTAACATGAGATAGTTCGCAGAGATCTGAATTATCAAATCCAACAACGGAGATATCTGACGGGACAGATATGCCGTTGCGCTCAAAAGTCTGCATGGCTTTCACCGCTATTTGGTCATTGTAACAAATCAGTGCGGAAATATCTTTAAACCTCTGCAAAAAAAGGCGATCGTATTCCGGGCGGAAAATGGATTCCATATTTTCAGTAGTGTACCAGATAAAAGAATCTTCACATATTGGGACATGCCTTTCGTATAAGGCTTTTTCTATTCCGCGGAAACGTCTGTGCCCCTGTATATCATCTAACTTAAATATTCCGCCTATTTTCCTGTGCCCTTGATCCAACAAATAATCAGCAACCATTTTTCCGGAGCCTTCATCGTCCATCATCACGTATGAGCTTTCAAAATCAGGATAGTTGCTGTTGATAAATACTATTGGGATATTGCGTGACTTTATTGTTTCAAGGAGTGCGATGTTCGGGTTGACAAGTGTGCTCTTTGTGCCTTCGATAATAAGTCCGTCGATATTCTGATCCAGCATAGAGCGCAGGCAAGCGGTTTCTTTTTCAGTTTTGTTTTCTGTAATCCCGAGGCTTAAGGAGTATCCATGCTGAGTCAGGACTGTTTCTATACCCCTTATTATGCTCGGGAAAATATAGTCGTCGAGATATGTAGTAATGACGCCGATAACATTGCTTCGGTTTAACGCAGTACTTGTATTTTTAACAAATGTGCCGCTTCCATGCCGCTTTTCGAGCAACCCTTCATTGGTTAAAAGCTCTATTGCCCGCCGAACGGTATAACGGCTCAATGAAAATTGTGATGCCAATTCATTTTCGGGCGGTATTTTGTCGCCATATTTAAGTGTCCCATTGAGTATTTGATTCTTTAGATGATGATACAGGCTTTCATATTTATATTTAAGTCCTTCCAATACCCTACTCCTTTCGTTATTTTTACATCTTTCCGGCATACGTCTTGACTGCTTCCTGCAGAACCTTTCCCGCGATAGGGCCTGATACCTTGCTGCCTGCGCCGCCGTTTTCAACGACCACGACAAAGGCGAGGGGGCAGTCCTTTCTGTCCAAGAACCCAGCAAACCACGCGTTTGGCTGCTGACCGTTAATCTGAGCGGTACCGGATTTTGCACACAGGTGGAGGCCGGGGTAATTTCTTTCACCGTAATTTAGGATAGTGTCGTTGCGCATATACGTTTTAATTTTGTCGGCGGTGTCAGGTGACAACACACTGGTTTGTTTGCTCTTTGAGTTTAAAAGGAGCTTTGGCGTAACCCTGACGCCGTTATTTGCGATGGCCCCCATGTAAGCCATAAAGGTAGCCGGGTTTGCGGTGTCGGTATATTGTCCGATGCCTGCCCAACCCAAATCGGTTTTGCTTGCGGCAGTGACATCTACTTTTCCCTGTGCGGTTTTTATGCCGTCTATATACATAACAGAGTTAAACCCTGCTTTTTGTGCGTATGCTTGTAATTGATTTGCGCCGGCCTCTATAGCAAGCTCGGCGAAGGCGGTATTACATGAGTTTGCAAGCGCCTCGCTAAGATTTTGCTTCCCGTGGGAAGAAGGGCACGTCACCTTTCCGCCGTCGATTTTAAGTGTCCCGTTGCATCTAAAGGTCCTGTCAGTTACGCCTGAAATATTATCAATTGCGGCGGCAAGCGTCACGAGTTTAAAGACAGAGCCAGGGGTATATGTCGACGACAGCAGCCTGTTCATATATATTCCATTGTGTTCTTCCGAATCCGGGTCAACTTTCGGAGGATTTTCCGGGTCGAAGGACGGGGTGCTGACCATGCAGAGGATATCGCCGGTTTTATAGTTGTATACGCCGACCGTTCCGTGGCGCCCAGCCAAAGCCTCATAGGCGACAGCACATAGCTTTGCGTCAATAGTGAGGCTGATGGCGTTTCCGCTTCCATTGCCATGATAGACGCCGTTTACAAGGTTCCAGCCGCTCAACTGCTTTTTAAAAGCATACAATGCGCCGGTTGAAACATTGCCTTCGGAATCGCCTACCGCATGCATGACTGCGGTGCGTATCGTTTTATCCGAATTATATTTTACTTTGCCGCCTTCAGTGCTGAAAAGGGTAAGCCCATTCCGGTCATAGATTGTACCTGTACTTATCCGGCCGTTTTTATATATGTGCTTGTTTCCGGAATAGAACACCCATGTTGAAGCATTCTTTAAATAAGAGCTGACAAAGAATACTATTCCGAATATAAAGAATCCAAGGAGGAATAAAACTATGACAGCACGCCGAGATTGAATTTTCATGTTCTAAAAGTCCGTCCCTTTCAGGTTAAACTTTTGACTGCTCTGCGTGGCACAAACCGCTCGGATTTGATGAACACAAGCAGACACCAGCAGGTGACGATTGATGAACCGCCGTTTGAGACAAACGGCAGCGTTACGCCGGTGAGCGGAAGTATATCCACCGAGCCGAAAACATTGAGCGCGGTCTGCATAAGGAAAATGGCGGCGACCCCACAGGCCGATATCGAATAAAAAGATGAGCGGCAGCTTTTTACAGAAAACACAGCATAAAAGGCAAAGAACACTATTACGAAAACCACCGTGAGGGCGATAATAAGCCCCCATTCCTCGCAGACAATTCCGAATACGAGGTCGGTATCGGAAGCAGCGACATTTTTAAGATATCCTTTCCCGCCTCCGACGCCCAAAAGACCGCCGCTTGCAGAAGCGACCATAGTGCGCGTCTGCTGATAACCTTTGGAGTTTGCATATTCCCACGCATGCCTCCAAACGGCGAAGCGCGATGAAACGTACGGCATGAAGGAAATAACGGCGAGTCCGGCGAGACCGGCGCCGGCACAGATAAGTGCAATGGTTCGCAGGTCACCGGAGCGCATAAACGCAATGACGACGAAGGCGCAGAAAAAGACCAGCGCTGTGCCGAAATCCTTTGTAATCGCAAGTGTGCCGATACATGCGCCGGAAAAGACTATGAACGAAGTCAGGTTTCGCGTTGTGAGCAATCGGTCAAGGGTTGCCGCTCCGGCGAGCACAAACGCGACCTTGACAAACTCCATCGGCTGAATTGTGAATAAACCGAGGCTTATCCAGTTTCTGGCTCCATTTCGAACTTGTCCAAGAAAAATGTTGAGCAAAAGGAGGACGACCGCAGCGGCCATTATTACATATTTAACTTTCTGCGCGCGGTCAAGATCTCGGAGTAGGAAAAGGAAAACGGAATAACCCGCAATACCGATAATGATTGCAACAAATTGCTTTATGACAGCGTTGGGTGAGCGGGTTGCCACGGCGAAAAGCCCTATCCCGCAGAGGAAATATGCGAGCATCTCAAGTTCAAAAGACTTTACCCCGTGTTTAAAAATGAAATAATGGATACTCTCCGCAACTATGAACAAGAAGAAAGCGAGTATTACGGTGGGTTTGATGTCTTTGCCCGCTGCCAAAAAGAGCTGAAGTGCGCCCAAAATCTGAAAAATAACAATCATCAGCATAGTGCTGCCGGGGGACAATTGCACGCCGCTGTTTTCTTCAGTGCGTTCAGCAATCGCTGCCGCGTCGGCGTTTCTCAGCCTGAGTTCAAGGCCAGCGAGGGAAATAACATCACTTTCGGTAACGATGGTCGGTTCGGTTATATCCTCGCCGTTTACCTGAACGCCGCCTTTGGAATCAAGGTCGGTTATCACCCAATGGCCTTCGGAAAGGGTAATAACTGCATGGCTTCGCGAAATAAACGGGAAGTTCAGAACAACATCGCTCAGCCTGCTTCGTCCGATTGAATTTTCCCAATGATAGAGCGGCAGTTCTACGCCATTTTGCATGATGAGATATCCCCATGGGGCGCTCTTCCGGCGCTTTGAAATAAGGGGCAGCACGCATCTGACCACAATAGCTATAGCGAGCAACGGCATTATCCACCGGACTGCAAAGGTATAAATCTGCGAAAAAGTCGATAAAAATGCAGATACAAAATCAATTGATGAACTTGTTAAATCAACATCGCAGAATAGATTGTTCAAATTAAGGACTGCAACTTCCATATTACAGACTAAAGACAATATAATCCGTTTCTCCTGACTTAAAAATTAATTATTTTTCATTTTATCGCAATGCAGAATAAATTTCAACTTGCCAGAAAAGGAAATCCCCGCCTTTTGGGCGGGGACGATGATGTAGCTAATTTTATGTTATTGGGCTGCTTTCATGGCGTTCTCGAGGTCGTCTATAAGGTCGTTGACGTCTTCAAGGCCTATTGACAGCCGTATCGTTGTCGGAGTAATACCGGCGGCGGCAAGCTGTTCGTCGGAAAGCTGACTATGTGTTGTCGAAGCCGGATGGATTACGAGTGAGCGGACATCGCCGACGTTTGCAACGTGTGAGAAGATTTGTAGTGACTCAATAAACCTTTCGCAGGTTTTTCTGTCGCCGTTGAGGCCGAAAGTGAATACGCCGCCGCACCCGCGAGGCAGGTACTTCTGAGCGAGTTCGTAATATTTGCTTGATTTAAGCCCAGGATAGTTGACAAACTTGACATATGGGCTTTCGCTCAGGTATTCTGCTATACGCTGGGCATTTTCAGAGTGCCTCTGCATTCTCAGCGACAGCGTTTCAACACCCTGAAGGATTAAATATGAGTTAAACGGCGAGGCAACGGCACCGTAATCGCGCATTACGTTGGCGCGCAGTTTGTTGATAAAGGCCGCGTTGCCGCAGTCTTTTGCATAAACAATGCCGTGATAGCTTTCGTCCGGGTTGTTGAAATCGGGGAAGCGTGGATTGCCGAGCCATTCAAAGCGGCCTGAATCAACGACAATACCCTCCATAGATGAGCCGTGCCCGCCAAGGAATTTGGTCGCCGAATGGATGACAATATCGGCACCCCATTCAATTGGCCGCAGGAGGTAAGGCGTAGTAAAGGTGGAATCGACTATAAGGGGAATACCGTGGCTGTGCGCAATTTTTGCAATTCTTTCGATATCTGCCACATTTGCGTTCGGGTTGCCGACGGCTTCAACGAAGAACGCCTTGGTGCGGTCTGTCACTGCGGCTTCCCAAGCGTCGAAATCGTCCGGGTCGACGAAGTTTACTTTAATGCCGAGCTTCTTTAAAGATACTCCCATCATGTTAATGGCGCCGCCGTAAATGCAGATAGACGAAACAATCTCATCGCCCTGTGAGCAAAGATTTGCGAAGGTCATAAACATCGCCGCGTGTCCGGAAGAGGCCGCAAGTCCTCCTATACCGCCGTCAAGGGCTGCGATACGCTTTTCAAGGACATCGTTTGTAGGATTTTGGAGCCTTGTATAGATATTGCCTTCTTCTTTTAATGCGAACAGGTCGCGGGCATGTTTTACGTTTTTAAATACATACGCCGTTGTCTGATAAATCGGAAGACCCCGCGAAAGTGTATCGGTATCCGGTGTTTGTCCCGCGTGGATCATAAGGGTGTCAAAACCTGGTTTTTTCATTTTGTCTAACTCCTTTTTAATTTATCGTTTCATTTTTGCTCAAAGGCTGTTATAATTATTACAGATGTGCTTTAGAGAAGCCTAAAATTATTTTAAATAAATTCAGAATTTACATAGTTCTTATATATAATACATCTATTTTAGAGGAGTTGTCCATGCGTAAACCAATAAAAAGTGTAATTTTTTTGCTGATTTTTTGCTTAACACTATCGGAATTTTCTGCATTAAAGGCATCTGCCCTATGGAATCCTCCCACAACGCCAACAGTTAATGCTGTATACCTTATCAATACAGACGTCAATACTGTTATCTACCAGAAAAATCAAAATGAAAAAGTATATCCGGCGTCTATAACGAAACTTATGACGGCAATACTCGTTTGTGAAAAATTTAAAGACAAATTAGATACAAAGGTAACTGTAGAACAAGAGGATCTCGCTGAACTTACTCCTTATGACAGCAAGGTTCCGCTGAAAGCCGGGGAAGAGCTGACAATTGAGCAGCTTTTAAACTGTATTCTTATCAAGTCCGGCGATGACGCAGCGAATACGCTCGCGCGCGTAACCTCCGGTTCGGTTGAGGATTTTGTCGAACAAATGAATAAAAAGGCCAAGGAAATAGGCCTTAAGAATACTCACTATGTAAACCCACACGGGCTCCATGACCCGGATCATTATACGACTGCTGTCGACGTCTACATTCTTGCAAAGTATGCAATGACGATACCCAAACTTAAAAGCATTGTTGCCACACAGACATATAAATTGCCGCCGACCAACATAGTTAAAGAAGAGCGCATTTTAAGAAACACCAATTATCTTATCATGGAGAACATGACTAAGAGCTATTATAAATATGTTAAGGGCATAAAGACGGGTTCCACGACGCCGGCGGGCAAATGTCTCGTATCCTATGCCGAAAAAGACGGAAAGACGTATTACTGCGTTGCAATGGGCGGTGAGATGAAAGACGGTGTCAACACCGCTTTTTCAGAGACAAAGGCTTTGTATAAGTGGGTTTTCGGGAACTTTGATATAAAACCAGTAGTGAAAACCACTGACACTGCTGCCCAGGTTTCAGTTGAGCTTGCCGCGAACAAAACCAAGCTGCTTTTGAAGCCAGAAACCCAGTTGAATGCATTAGTTCCTAACTCCTTTAAAACTTCTGACCTCAAGATTGATGTGCATGTGCCGAGCAGAGTCACAGCCCCCATCAAAAAAGGTGATGTGATAGGCAGCGAAGATGTAATGCTTATCACCGCAGACGGGAAATTGCAGAAGTTAGGCACCGTGAAACTGGTGGCGAGCGAAAATGTTGACCGCAGCATGTCGCTTTATATCCTTTCCATAATAACAAAATTCTTCAATTCCATATGGTTCAAGATAGTTGCGGTGCTGCTGGTAATTTTGCTTATTGTTTATATAATACTCAGCGTTCACTTTAACAAACGCAAGCGCATGCTTAACAGGCGAAGAATGAAGAAATATAAATATAAAAGATATTAAGAAAAGCCCCGGTATTAATGATATGATCCTCCTAAAGTAGACCATGGAAATATCCAAAACTACTTTAGGAGGATTTTTTATGGGTAAATCACCGCATAGTGCCGAATGGAAGTTAAGGATTATAAATGAATATCTATCAGGGCGA
>NZ_JBAIZF010000022.1:0-3394 GCF_036762875.1 [Clostridium] cellulosi
GGTTTCTCCACCGCCCGTTTTTCCGCGGCGGGATATTTATTATATCTTATCCCGCTTCGTTTGTCAATACACAATTTCTTGCCATATTTTCATCTTCTATCTGCTCTTTCGCAGGACGTTCAGTCTACCATATTAAACTGAACTTTGCAAGTGTTTTATTCTGGATAAGAACTTATTGCATCCTATTAATATATAAGATAATCCACGCCTTAAATGTTTCAGTTATTAGTTTACGAGGTTTTCCGGTTTACCGTTTAGATAGGATTTGATATTTGAGCAGACAATCTTGGCCCTTTTATACATGGCTTCGTTTGTTGCAAAACCGACATGAGGAGTCGCTATGCAGTTCTTTGCAGTAAGCAACGGATGATTTTCTGATATTGGCGGCTCGCTCTCGAACACGTCAACGGCTGCACCGGCTATGTCACCGTTATTAAGTGCATCTGCCAGCGCTTTGCTGTCAACTATAGGTCCGCGGGCAGTGTTTATCAGTATGGCATTCTTCTTCATCAAGGCTATTTTCTCTTTGCTTATAAGTCCGACTGTCGATGGATTCTGAGGAACATGGATGGAAACGATATCGCAGGTTGAAAGAAGCGTGTCCAAATCCGTAAAACGAACACCGTCGATAGACTTTTTTGTGCGGCTGTAGGCATAGACTTCGCAGCCGAATGCTTGAGCTATTCTGGCGACTCGCAGGCCGATAGCCCCTGCCCCTATTATGCCGAATTTCTTGCCTTCAAGCTCCGAGCCTATAAGTCCTGCTCTTGTACCGCCGTGTCGTATGGCCTCATTGCAGGGGATAATGTTTCTATATAAGCTGATGATAAAACCGAATACCAAATCTGCAACTGCAGCAGTAGAATAACCGGCGCAGTTTGAAACCTTAATGCCTCGAACACGGCAGTAATCCATATCAATATGGTCGCAGCCTGTGAATGCCACGCAGATATATTTGAGCTTCGGGCATTTCTCCATAACCGCTCTCGGATATTTGATGTTTGTAAGGACTACAGCTTCCGCATCTCTGCTTCTTTCAATCAGCGTTTCAATATCTTCTTTTCTCGTATTGTAATAGACTTCCGCTTTATCTGCCACCGCTTCCTTCAACATAGCTGTCAATTCTGTGTCGGGAATCCCGAGCGGCTCTAAAATTGCTATCTTCATAATGACTTCTCCTAATCTGTTATGTTTTATCATTCCATATGCAAATACAATAATATATATTTTTTTAGACGCCGTCAAATTCGATTTTATATGTAGGTTATTTGATAAATTTACTCAAAAAAAGCGGGTGTTCATAAATGAACACCCTAGCAGAGATTAAACTACCAAATTTAGTATAATAGTATCTCTGCTGATAATATTATGTGAATTCACATGCTCCATATACAAATTTTTTGAACGGATTTATAAATTACAAAAGAATATAATATTAATGCAGCGTACAAAGGAGGCTGTTATGGAAAAATTATATATAGATACTCCAAACGGAAGAAAGCCTATCGAACCGAAAGTTGCAGAAAAATATAATCTCGAAAAAGGAATAATTTCCCCGTTTACCAGAGAACCACTGACCGGTAAAAATGGCGAGTTTCCCTCTATGACCAGCATTGAGAAAGACGAAAAAAATAATGGAGGCAAACGTATCGAAAACGAAGAGGAAAACGTTATGATGTCGACATCGGAAGTTCTTGACTTCGCGCAGGCTTCTGACTCCACTACTGGAAGCTGATTATTATTGTTTGATATTTTCGATAAATTAAACAAAAACGGCGCCGGGAATGAATCCTGACGCCGTTTACTTATTACTTATCTTTCGATATTTTGGTCTCTGCCCGGACCTACGCCGACCATTGAGACTCTGCAGCCTATAAGCTCTTCGATTCTCTGAATATAGTTCTTCGCGCCCTGGGGAAGTTCGTCGAAGCTGCGGCAGGCGGAGATATCTCCGTCGAAGCCTTCAACCGTCTCATAGACCGGCTCACATTCGGCGAGTTCTTCAAGCGTCGGCGGGAAATCGTTAGTTATGCTGCCGTCGGGCTTCTTGTAAGAGGTGCAGATTTTCAGTTCCTTTATGCCGGAAAGCGTATCGAGTTTGTTGATAGCTATACTCGTAAGGCCGTTTATGCGCACAGCATGACGGACTATAACAGCGTCAAACCATCCTGTACGGCGCGGTCTTCCCGTTGTAGTACCGAACTCGTGGCCACGATTGCGTATCTCGTCGCCCTGTTCATCGAGAAGCTCCGTCGGGAACGGGCCTTTGCCGACCCTTGTAGTATAAGATTTGGCAACACCGATTACTTCTTCAATGCAGGTCGGGCCTATGCCTGTGCCTGTTGCTGCACCGCCGGCAGTCGGGTGTGATGAAGTCACATACGGGTATGTTCCGAGGTCAATGTCAAGGAGTGCACCCTGCGCACCTTCAAAAAGCACTTCTTTACCGGCCTTGATTGCTTCATAAGCCATAACCGATACGTCAGATACATACTTTGCGAGTCTCTTGCCGTAAGCGGTATATTCTTCTATAATCTTGTCCGCGTCAAGTGCCTTGCCTCCGTAAACATTGACAATGATCTTGTTTTTAAGGGCACAGACAGCAGCAGCCTTTTTCGCAAAAATATCAGGATGCACAAGGTCATATATGCGTATACCGGAACGCTCCGCCTTGTCCATATAGCAGGGGCCAATTCCGCGGCGCGTAGTGCCAATATCTGAGCTACCCCTTTCTTTTTCCGAAAGGCCGTCAAGCTCAATATGCCAGGGCATTATTACATGAGCGCGCGGGTCAATATGTAGATTGGCACAAGAAACACCACGGGATTCAAGGCCGTCTATTTCTTCCAAAATCACTTTTGGGTCTACCACAACACCGCAGCCTATAAGGCAAGTGGTCTTCGGGTAGAGTATTCCTGACGGGATGAGGTGCAGCTTATAGACCTGACCGTCTGATTCGACAGTATGTCCGGCATTGTTGCCGCCTTGGCTGCGTACTACAACATCGGCGCGTGAAGCCAGAATGTCTATTATTTTACCTTTTCCTTCGTCGCCCCATTGGGCACCAACAACGACTTTTGAAGGCAAATCGAAAACCTCTTTTCAATCCTATGTATTTGCCCTGTTTTTACATTTTTAGGATAATGTAATCTGACACGTAATGCTCAATTTGCGTCGAAGATTCAATAAAAGCAAGACAACGTAAGTTATTATAACAAAATAAATCATATTATTCAACAAAAACATTGCATATAAATTGCTTAATAGTGTAGGTTTGTCAAAGATATGTTACACCGAGGGACAAAAAATCATGCAGTACCTTTTTAGGTGACTGCCATTTAAGCGGACGCATAGGAAAAGCATTATATTTACGGTTATGAACAGCCAGTTGAGC
>NZ_JBAIZF010000007.1:0-51921 GCF_036762875.1 [Clostridium] cellulosi
CCCTGATAGATATTCATTTATAATCCTTAACTTCCATTCGGCACTATGCGGTGATTTACCCATAAAAAATCCTCCTAAAGTAGTTTTGGATATTTCCATGGTCTACTTTAGGAGGATCATATCATTACGCAGGCCTTTTTTATGCCTTTATAACAATCCGCATAATCATATGCTTTTTAACATGAGATTACGCGGAATTAACTTTTGCCAACAACGTGAAAAAATATTATAATACCTTTTGAAAGTTAGTATACCTTCATTACTAAACTGTGCATAATAAAAGTTATTGTGCAAGGTTAAACGACTAAAGAAACCGGTGGGATAATATGAAAAAAGAAAAATCATGCGGCGCTATTGTAATCAAAAAAGACGCCGATGGATATAAAACGCTTCTTATAAAACACAACAAAGGACATTGGTCTTTCCCGAAAGGGCACGTTGAAAACAATGAAACCGAAGAACAGACCGCCCTGCGGGAGATAAAAGAGGAAACCAACCTTGACGTCAGTCTCGACACGCGTTTCCGCCGCGTATCCACCTATTCGCCCTATGAAGGCGCTGTCAAGGACGTGGTATTCTTTATTGCGGAAGCAAAAAGCGGCGACATAAGGCCGCAGATTGAGGAAGTCAGTACCTGCAAATGGCTCGATTTTGACAAGGCTGAAAATTTGATAACCTTTAAAAATGACAAAAACATCTTTAGGGAAGCTAAAGATTTTATCGCGGAGCATTATCAATAACCTGCGCAGCTCACCACAATTTATGTAGGAAAAATTCTGCGGAAATAAATTTTAAGGGGCAGAGGTTTAACTTGAACATCTTTGACCGTGACATTCAGTATCTAAAGGGTATAGGAGAAAAACGGGCCAAGCTATACAAGCGCCTCTCAATCAATACTGTTAATGACCTGATACATTACTATCCCCGTTCCTATCTCGATTTTTCGTCGGTAAAAAATATAAGTGAAACCATCCCCGGGGAAGTCTGCTGCATCAAGGCGACGATTACAGAACCCGCGAGGGTTAGTATGGTACGCCGCGGCATGACCTTATACAAATTCAAAGCGGCTGACAAAACTGCGGTCTGCGGCATCACCTTTTTCAACAATAAATATATCACCGATATGCTCAAAGAGGGGCACACATATTATTTTTATGGTAAAATCGGCGGCAGCCTCTTTCGGCGCGAGCTGACATCCCCTGAATTTTTGAGCAGCTCTGAAGATAACTCTATGCAGCCCGTTTATCCCCTTACTTCCGGGCTTTCCTCACGCAGCATTGCGGCAGAGGTAAAGCTTGCCCTGTCCCTTTGCGAGGAGAATATCACCGACCCTCTGCCGGACTCAATTCGGCGAAAATACAGCCTGTGTCACATCACTTATGCCCTACAGAACATCCATTTCCCGAAGGATAAGGCTACGCTCGAAACCGCAAGGCGCCGTCTTATCTTTGAGGAATTGCTTACTTTGTCGCTCGGCATGGCTCTATTGCGTCACAGAAACCAGTCCTATGACGCCGACCCCTGTAAACCGGCGGATATGAATATCTTTTACGATAAGCTGCCCTTTGAACCGACCGGCGCTCAGAAGCGCGCCATTGAGGACGGATTAAGGGACATGGCAGCTCAAACCCCTATGAACCGGCTGATTGAAGGCGATGTCGGTTCAGGCAAAACTGTGGTCGCCGCCGCGCTTTGCTTTAACGCGGCTCAGAATTCACTCCAATCGGCGCTGATGGCACCGACGGAAATTCTCGCTCAGCAGCACTTTTTGACGCTGTCCAGACTGCTCTCTCCCTGCGGTATCTCGGTCGGGCTTCTGACAGGCTCAACGCCGGCAGGCGAGCGCAAAAAAATTCTTAAAATGCTCAAGACCCGCGAACTCGATGTAATCGTCGGAACCCACGCGCTAATTTCTCAAAATGTGGAGTTCCAAAAGCTCGGTCTTGTTATTACTGACGAACAGCACCGGTTCGGCGTCGGGCAGCGCGCCGCCCTCGCCTCAAAAGGGCGTGACCCCCATGTTCTCGTCATGTCGGCAACCCCAATTCCCCGCACTTTGGGACTTATTATATACGGCGACCTTGACATCTCGATACTGGACGAGATGCCCCGCGGGCGGCAGAAGGTTTTGACCTACTGCATCGACAGCTCTAAACGCAAGCGCGCCTTCAACTTTATAAAAAAGTATTTGTCCCAGGGCAAACAGGCCTTTATTGTCTGCCCGCTTGTTGACGACAGCGATACCGGCGCACAGGGGCTTGCTGCGGCGACAGCCTATTTTGAAAAAATCAAAAACGAAGATTTTCATGATTTCCGCGTCGGGCTTCTGCACGGCAAAATGAAGCCCGCTGAAAAAGAATCGGTTATGCGCGCTTTTTCAGAAGGCAGTCTCGACCTGCTGGTATCAACAACTGTAATCGAGGTCGGCGTGGACGTTCCCAATGCCGTCATTATGGTCATAGAAAACGCTGAACGGTTCGGGCTTTCACAGCTCCATCAATTGCGCGGGCGCGTCGGGCGCGGCGATGAGCAAAGCTACTGCATACTAATTTCTGACGCAAACGGCAAGCAGTCCGCCGGACGTCTTCGCACAATGTGTGAAACCAACGACGGTTTCAAGATAGCCGAACAGGATTTGAAATTGCGCGGCCCCGGTGACTTCTTTGGAAAGCGCCAGCATGGACTGCCCGAGCTTAAAATTGCCGATTTAACAAACGATATGCAGCTTTTAAGAATGGCAAAGGCCGCTGCCGACAGCATTATAAGCAAAGACCCGATGTTGAAACTGCCTGAACATGCGGGGCTTCGTGCGCAAACTGAAGCAATGTTCTCTAAAGAGGATATCGCGTTTAACTAAATATTACAAATTGTATAATTCATTTTATTTATTACCACTTGCCTAATCATACAAAGATGTTTAGGCGAAATTTAATTATTCTAAGTTAATATCCGGCAATAAAAAATTTTTACATCCCCAAACGTTTATATTTCTTCAAATCTGAAACAAAATAATATTGTCAGTGCGATTAACACAGAAGTTATTTTTTCGGGGGGGTGCGATAATGCCGGAAAAGAAAAAAGGCGGGCCCAAAGGTCCATATTACACCGGACATACACATTTTTCATATAATGACAGCCTATTACACCGCACTTACCACTTCAGGGCACATGAAACTGTGCAGGATATGATAAGGCGCGCAGAAGAGGAAATGGAAAGAAATAAATATTATAATTAATTATGCGAAAAACGCTCCGCCTATTAAAGTGGAACTTAGGACTGGAAAACGGCATAGCCGTGATAAGCGGCTATGCCATTTTTATAGGTAGATCGTATTGAATATTTTTCGCTGTCAATATAATTTAGGAAAGTTCCCTGACAATATCTACGACTTCCAAAATATCATCCACTTTGTAATCCGCAAGCTCAGAATTCCTTGCGTCGCTGACGCCTACCGCTATCATGTTAGCCTCTTTAGCAGCTTGAATTCCCGCCTTGGCATCTTCGACAACAATGCAGTTTTCCGGTTTTTCATGAAGTTTTGCTGCTGCTAAAAGAAAGACTTCAGGGTTCGGTTTTGAGTGTTTTATTTCTGTCCCGTCCACAATTGCGTCAAATACATTGCTCAATCCGGTTTTATCCAGAATTTTTTTCGCATTTTTGCTGCCGCTGCCAACTGCTATCTTAACCCCATCGCTTTTCAGCTTTTTCAGCAGCTCCATGACATTGGGCAAAATATTGTCTTGGGTGAGGCCGTCAAGCAGTTTTACATAATAGTCATTTTTAAATGTTATCAGTTCCATCTTCTGTTGCTCATCATATGTTTTGGACGAATTTTCAAGAATAATTTCAAGGGAATCCCGGCGCGAAATCCCCCGCAAGCGGTTGTTTATTTCCCAGTTAAATGGAATTCCTTCTCTATCTGCCATATGCTTCCACGCCCGGTACTGAAGCTCGTCCGTCGATACGATTACTCCATCAAGGTCAAAAATTACAGCTTTCACTGCAGTATTCTCCTTTCAATCACCTATCGGAACAAATATGGCCGGAAAAAGTTTCAAAAAGAGAGCCCGTCTTTTCTGCTAAAGAAAAGGCGGAAATTCTTTCAGTGTGATAGCCCAAAGGAATGCTTTGAGCACTATAAAATACCAATGTTCTTAAAGTAAGTGCTCAATTCAGAGGCTCCTTCGAACTTATGTGCAGCCATTCCGATATTTCTTGCTGCTTCCACATTGGCCTGCACATCATCAATAAAGATACATTCTTCCGGCAAAAGGCGGAAGCGGCTACAAAGAAGCTTGTATATTGCCGGATCCGGTTTCAATAGCTTTTCGGCAGCGGATATAACCATCCCGTCAAAATACTGAAAAACCGGATAATGTTTTGAAAATTCATAAAAGCGATGGCTTGTATTTGACAGCAGATAAAGGCCATAGCCCTTGTCTTTCAGCTTGCGGACCAACTCCTCCATACCGGGCATCGCGCTCAAAGAGGCAGGCCAATCCGCCATAATTTGAGGTACATATTGGGCATACTGTGGGATGCGCTTCTGAACTGACGCAATGCACTCTGCCTCCGTCATGACTCCCTTGTCGCACTGAATCCATTCGTCTCCGCAAAATAGATTTTCATAGATAGCTTTGGCTGCCTGTTGATCCTTCAGTGTTTTAAGGCAATATTCCAGCGGCTGAAAATTTAGAAGCACCATTCCCATATCAAAAACAATGTTTTTAATTATAGAAGACAATTTAAACATCCCTTATCACTTAAAATTTGGCTGGCCCGTGACCCCGTGGGATTTCACGTTTCAGCGCATGATCCATAATATAGCTGTTGGCAATACCGACCACTCCGCCCGCAATCACTATCATATACCACAGTCCCTTTATCAGTAAAAAAAGGACTGCAACGAGCACAGCCAGTGCCAAAAGGCTCCACGGCCAACTGTAAAAAGCATGTTGTCCAGACTCAATAAGCGTTTCTTTCACCGAATTTCGGTACAGCGCCGTAAGGGGAAAAGCATAACAAAAAATTATGCTAACAACAGCCAACAGGCAAAGAATAACGCCTTTCATAACAAGGCTGGTTAATCCACCTCGGAGATGGTAATAGTAAGCATCAATTCCTAAAACAATTGTTGCTACAAGCTGGATAATCCAGAGGATAGTCGATTCTCGAAAACTCTGCTTAAAGGAAACAAAAAACGGTTTTACATACCTTTTTTGTTCATGGTTGCGGATATTGCGCAAAAACACTGTATACATCGCTGTGGTCGAAGCGCCAACTGTGATGATCGGAAGGCTGCATAAAAACCATAGTGCGCCGACAATGCAAACGTCGGTCAATTTCTCACTGAATTTCCACAGCGTATTTGGATCGTTGGTTATTGCATTCGCCTTTTGCATCAGCCGCTACTCCTTCAATAAAAAGCTCTTCTTATCTGCCAAGTGGCTCTCGCTTTTAAAGCGAGAGCCACTCCTATTGTCTTATGCCTTCACTATTTCAAGTGAACCCTGTGAAATCAGTCTCCCTGTTTTCCTATCGAAAAGCAGAATATCGTTTCCGCTGGTATGTAATTTTACATCCTGTCCAATCTGGTAAAGGATGCCGCCAAACATAACACCAGTAAGCAGATAATTGCCGATGTTGACCTTAACTATAGTTTCCATACCAGTGGGCATGGCACTATAGATTTTGCCGTCAATTACACCTTCACCATTTTCTCCATTGTCGAGTTCGAGGAATTCAGGCCGGATTCCGATGACGAAGTCATTGTCGGTAACCGTTGTATCTATGCCGATATCCTCAAATTCATTGATTTTTGCAATATGATACTTAAAGATGGTATCCTTATTGCTCTTTTCTGGCTTGTGATTGGCTTCAATTTCCAGACGCTTTTTCTCTTCCGCTTCAGCTTTTCTGCGCCATTCGTCAAGTTTCAGGCTCTCATTTGGGACAAACCTGACTTTTACACCATCAAAAATAGTGAGCGCAATTGAGCCGTCTTCCATCTGGTTGCCTTTACCCTCAATGAAATTGATGGATGGATTTCCGACAAAATCTGCTACAAAGAGGTTGGTGGGTCTTTGGTAAATATTCAAAGGCGCATCATATTGCTGCAGAACGCCGTTGTTCATCAGGCAGATTTTTGTGGCAAGCGTCATGGCTTCCAACTGGTCATGGGTTACATAAATGAATGTGCTTCCGGTATCAATGTGCAGGCGCTGAAGTTCCGATCGCATTTCGATGCGAAGCTTTGCGTCCAGATTGGAAAGAGGCTCGTCCATGAACAGAACTTTCGGTCTCGGTGCCAGTGTACGTGCAATTGCAACACGCTGCTGCTGGCCGCCGGAAAGCTCGCTCGGGTAACGATCCATGAGCATGCCTATCTTAACAATGCGAGAAACCTCGCGAACACGCAAATCGATCTCTTCATCGGTCAGTTTCCGCACCGATTCCTCGACAAAACCATCTTCCACGACTTCAAAGTTTTCGTTCAAATCACAGCCTTTTGCCTGATACTTGCTGCGGATCGCTTCGAGTTTGTCCTTCAGCTTTTCCCGTTCTACCTTTGCTATGGCCATGTAGTCGTCTGCATCTTCCATTCTGTAGCCCAACAGAATTTTAGCCGTGCGCATTGAAATCTCATATTTATCAATAAGACGGATAGCAGCCTTGTCTTTGTCGAATTTTCCGTCTTTATCCTTGCACTCTTCAAGTATCTCTTTTACTTCCTGTGGCTTTTCAAGGATACGAATCAGAGCATCAGTCCGCCTTGCCTCAAAATCAATCGTTGGCATTTTTTCCGTAATGTTTGAAAGGCCAAAGGCGATATTCTGGTATACGGTCATATTTGGCCACAGTGCATAGTTCTGGAAAAGGAACCCTACCTTGCGCTTATTGGCAGGGATATTAATGCCCCGCTCACTGTCAAATACTGTAACGCCGTCTATTATAATCTGGCCGCTGGTTGGTGTCTCAAGGCCTGCGATCATACGCAGCGTAGTCGTTTTACCACAGCCGGAAGGGCCTAGCAGTGTAACAAAGGCATTATCCTCAATCACAAGGTTCAGATTGTCAACTGCATAGAATGTATCAAACCGCTTCGTTATATTCTTGAGTACTATCTCCGGCATACTTAACTTCCTCCAATTCCCTTATCAATGCTAGCGCCCGTAAGCTTATTAACTAATGTATTGCAGATGATGATTGTTACAATTAGAATGAGATTAATACCGCTTGAGAAGGCATATAGGCCCATTTCATCGAAGTAAGCAAGCAGTGTGGTCAGGATCTTAGTCTGCGAGCACAACATCATGAACAGAGTCAATTCCCTAAGAGCTGACATGAAAGGCAACATATAGCCACTTATAATGGACGCTTTCTGAATCGGAATGATAATTTTAAACATACGCTTGTACCAAGGAATGCCTTGAATCACTGCTGATTCTTCAATCTCATTGCTTAATTGCAACATGGAGTTCAGCGCGCTTCTGCTTGCGAATGGTATGTATTTTACAGTACCAGCAATAATCAGCAACCAGTAGGTATTATAAATTCCCATGTTGGAACCAAAGACATAGAAAGCAACACCGACGGAAAGTGCCGGAAGCAAGTATGGTAGGAATGCCATACTGTTAACATAGTTAGCCCATTTACTGTGGCGGTTTTTGCTACAACTGTAACCAACCAACATGCCAATAGTACCGGCTAACAATGCACAGCACGCGGCAACAAACAAAATGCCAAAGTAGGCATTCCAAATGGTGGAATTATAAAGGATACCATACTGTCCGAACATGCCTTTTTCAGAAACATTTTCACTTGTTGTCCACCATTTCAGCGTCAGGTTGTTCCAGTTGCCTTTAAGGAAACTGTAGTCGCCTGGGTTTGGCAGAAATGTTTCCATTGCAAAAGAGATAATGGGATAAATGCTTGTCATAAAGGTTAATATTATAAAGATAATGGCAAATGCATATTTGCCAATTTTTCCGAGATTAACCTTGCTGATCTGGCCGGATTTTCCAGTAACAGTAGTATAGCTTTTGCGGCCACTGGTAGCAGCAATGTTCATCATTAGAATGGTGACTCCTAACACCATCATGATGATAGCAAGGATGCTTGCTTCGCCGGCACGGTCAACACTCATTTCAACATACTTTGTAGCAAGTGTGCTATAAGTCAAATAGTAAGGAACCGGGAAGCTGCCCACAGCACTACTAAAGACCAACAAAATCGTGGACAGAATTGCAGGCATGACCATCGGAAGGGTTACGCGGAAAAAGATTTTGTGCTTAGGCGTATTTAGAATTACCGCAGCCTCTTCCAAATTTGCATCCATATTGCGGAAGATTCCGCCGATAAGGATATAAGCGAAAGGCGCATAATGGATGGCCAAAACTGTCGCACATGGGAACAGGCCTTTGCACCACCAAAGGGGCATTGCAATGCCCGTAAGGGAAACCAACAAACCGTTAGCACCGCCTGTTACGGCTGTGCTGTTAAAAAGGTTTTTCCATACAACCGCAAGAGTCCATTGCGGCATAATATAAGGGAAAATAAAAATAGAACTGAGGTATTTCTTGAATTTAAGATTAGTCCGAGTTACAAGATAAGCAAAAATGCCACCGTATACGACTGCACCGAGGCAAGTGAAAAACGCAAGTAATAGTGAGTTTACAAGCGGCATTAGCAGGTTTAGCTTATTTAAGCTTCCAGTAAACAGGTCAATCCAGTTATAAAGCGTGTAACCGGATATAAGTCCGGTGTTTGTGGAATCCACCGAACCGAGATGCACCGAAAAAGTATCTAAAACAATCGATATAATCGGTGCAATTGTTGAAATGGAAAGAACGATGCCAAGTATCAGCAGCACAAGGTTATGTGGTTTAGACAGATATGTAAATATTCTGTTTAAGCCTATTTTAAGTTTACTTGGCTTTTGAGTCATTGTTTGCTCCATGCTGCTTCCTCCAAAGCCGCATGAAGGTTACCCTTCATGCGGCAATAATCAGTATCAATTATCATTGTATCAACCTTTATTACCAACAAGAGAATCAATCCAGCCGCTCATCTTAGTCGACATCTTAGAGCAATAAGCAGGATCCTCAACTACAAGACGGCCGCCGTCGGAAGAAAGCCACCAGCTTAAACCTTTATCATTTTTTACAGGATAAGTATTAACACCATTGACATAACCGTCTTTGGAATGGTCCGGAACGAGATTCGGGTTGGAGCAATAGCTGCCCATGTCTTTGCCCCACGCAGCGAAACCGTCTTTTTCAGTGGTCATGTAAGCAATAAATGCGCAAGCTGTCCACGGAAGCGGAGCAGTTTTCACAACCTGCAGGTAATGCTTGTAAGCAAAACCGCCGACGCCCTGATAGCCTTCCTGGTATGCGGCAACTGTGACGTTCTTATTGGATGAATTAGCTGATTCCTCAACGGAACGGAACTTAGAATAAACAAGCAGTGCGCACTGGTTTGCAGCAGATTTTGTAACAAGCTGTGTGCAAATCGGTCCATCATCTGTCTGCTTATTGTATTGCTGGCACCACAGTTTAATCCATGCAAGGGAGTACTTAGCATTCGGTGAGGTCAAACCAAGTTTGGAAACATCGCCGGCAACAGAATCAATTATCGGCTGGAAATATGCTTGTTTATCGCTTGAAAGAGCGTCAAAAGCAGCCTTCATAACATCGCAGTATTTGCTTTCTGTCAGCATATAGAGGAAGTTCTTGCCGACTGGTTCAGAGTTAACACCCATGAACAGTGGATGGACATCTTTATAGACGAAATCCCAGCAGTTGTTGTACTTCGCGCCGCCAAGATTATTGAAAACAAATACTTTGTTTATATATTGCAGGGCGAACGGATTTCCATCGGCCTTTTGATCAACGCCTTTCGCACTGGCCCAATCTTTCGGAATAAAGTTCTTGAGAAAACCGGTATTCAGCATTTTTGACTGAATCTGGTTGCCATCTTGTATGAGCGTCATGGAATATGTATGCTGTGCACTTTGGATATCTGAAGTCAGAAGTGTAAAAATGGAGTTGTCCTTCGGCTGTGACCACTCAATCTTACCGTCATAAGAAGGGTCAATGGACTTAAGCTTGTTTATGAAGTTAGTTCCTGCAGTAGCACCACGGCTGGAATTTCCAATGCCGTACATTGTCTTGCCCTTTGACTCTTCAATTGCCTTTTTGAACAGTTCGTCGTTGGACATTTTCTCTGCCTGTGCAATAATACTTTCGACAGAATTCTGTGACCCGGCTTTGTCGTTAGCAGCCTTGTTTTTGTTAGCACATCCGGCAAATAAGGTACTTACCATTAGAATAGCCATTGCCGAAGCTAAGAACTTTTTCATTTAATTCACCTTTCTCCTTTCATACCGGTTAATTTAGACTTGACTGACGGATGCCTTTTAATTGCAATTAACTACTTCTATCTCACCTTCTTGAATTAAATATTAATATTAGATTAACGTTTAATTAACTTAATATTACTATCGGCGTTTTCATTTGTCAATATATTTTCTAAATTTATTTTGAAATTTTTTATTTTATTGTGGATTGTGACATATTATTGACAAAAATATTAACGATTAATTATTTTCACATTAATAAAATATAAACAATCAAATTGTGATTTGGGCGCTTTCCATATTTATTTTTGAAATGCCATGGTGTATAATAGAATTAATTTCAGTTGATGTCTTAATTCGATTTTATAAAGATAGACAGGAGTGCATATATGGCAAAAAAGATACTAATTGTCGACGACGAAGAACATATTGTCGAACTTCTTCGTATGAACTTAAAAAAACAGGGATATGAAACTATATGCGCTTATTCAGGCGTAGAAGCGGTAGAGTTGGCTCAAAAAACGAAGCCAGACCTTATCCTGCTCGATATCATGATGCCGGATATGGATGGGCTGGAAACATGCCGTAAACTGCGTGAAGACACCATGTTGAAAAAAGTTCCAATCATTATTCTTTCGGCAAAAAGTGAAGAGACTGATAAAGTAATCGGACTCGGCGTCGGCGCGGACGATTATATGACAAAGCCCTTCGGCATCCGCGAACTGTTGGCGAGGATCAGCGCACTTCTCAGAAGAACTGAACCAGATATCCCACAAAATAACGTAATACGCGTGGGTAACCTCATTATCGACCCGTCAGCCCACTCGGTAAGTGTTGATGGGAAAGAGGTTAACTTGACACTTACTGAATATCAGATTCTGAAATATATGGCAGAAAACATGGGTCATGTAATCACGCGCGAGAATTTGGTTTCAGCTTTGAGCGATACAATCTCCATTGAAATTGGGTCCATAAATGTTCACATGCTAAAGCTCAGAAGAAAAATTGGTGAACAATATTTCGAGACTGTTCGCGGCCTTGGCTATAAACTTGTGAATCCGGAAGAATCGTAATTATTCCAATTTCGTCCCGCTCTTTTGCTTTGCAAAAAAATGAACAGCCCAAATGATATTTTAATTAGAAGCGAAAGATAAAGCAGTTATAGGAGAACCATATGAAGCGTTTTACTGTTTCCGCCTTCATTGCAAGTTGCATTTTAATCTTGCTGATTGTTCTGTCTCAGAGGGCAAAATCGCTCTATTTAGATGAAATGAGGCAGCAGGCAAGCCACATGATGCAATTCATGAATGAATACTTGATACAGTTAAAACGCGAGGAAAATATTGAATTGGGTAAAATAGCCAAGCAGCTGTCTTCCATGTCCGGATATCGTATCTGTATCTTTTCCCCTGATGGTGATTTGTTGGCAGATTCCGATACAACCGGCAAAAAGGAACCAAAGCTGTATTTCCCGGTCACGAGTATTAAAATAAAGGACCAGTTTATCTCAAGTTCCATTTACCACCAAGATGACCAATATGAGATAAACGAGTTTTATCCAGTACAGATTAGTGAAAATGAGTACCTAATCCTTTGTGCCACCTTTCCGCTTGATAGCTACAACTGGTTTATTCTGATTCAAAAAGTGCTGATCGTCATAGTCCTTGTTATTCCAATTATAGCTATCGTGGTTTATGTATTTTGGAAGATATCAATTCAGGAGAAGGAAAGTGCGGAACCGCAGATTGATTGGGACCTTAAAAGTCAGATCGATCAGATAAAGCTATACTCCAATGAGCGCATCAGTCTTCTAAGCACAGTCCTTACCAATATTGAAAGCGGTATTATCTTTTTCAGCCCTGACTGCTCTATCCTGTTAATGAATCCCATGGCACAGCAACTGACTGGAGCAAAAAGCAGTCTGTTTTTCCCCGAACGCAATAATCCTGAAACAGCGCTTCCTAAAGTCCTTCTCGATATACGCTCCATGGTTAAAGAAAGTATAGCCACCAAAAAGCCAATAAAAAAAGACCTCCAGACGGAGGACGGAAAAATTTTATCCATTCGAACCACTGTCGTCTACAGCAAATACATACCTTTTACTTTTTACGGAATTCAGGCTCTTATCACCGACGTAACGGAAAAGCGCAGGATGGAAAGGATCCGCGACGAATTTGTCTCCAACGTATCCCATGAACTTCGCACTCCACTGACGCTGATCTGCGGTTTTACGGAAACGCTTCAGAATTGGGACGATCTGGATGAAGAAGACCGCCGGCATGCACTTGAAATCATCGAAATTGAGTCCAACCGCTTAAAGCATATGATCTCACAGCTGCTGGATCTTTCGCATATTGAAAGCCGCATAGACATTGGGCGGCTCACCCCTATTGACCCCATTGAGGCTATCCAGTCTATCGGTTCCTCACTGGAGGCACTTGCCGAAAAGCATAACATCACGTTTCGGATGGATCTTACAAATGAAAAAATCCGGATTATGGGAGACAAGAACTCCATAATCCAGATTGTCACAAACCTCTCTGAAAATGCTATAAAATATACCCCCGCTGGCGGGATGGTCCAGCTTTTTGCTAAAGTAGCCGAAAGCAATTTTGTTATTCAAGTTCAGGATAACGGCATTGGTATTGCGGAAACGGAAATTCCACATATTTTTGAGCGTTTTTACCGCGTCGAAAAATCGAGAAACAAAAAAAGCGGAGGCTCTGGGCTTGGGCTTGCCATTACAAAAGGGCTTGTGGAAGAACTTGGCGGGAGCATCGATGTCGAGAGCCAGCTGCATGTAGGCAGTACCTTTACTGTAAAGTTTCCGCTTCTGCAGACCGGCTCCCCGCAGAAAAATAAATCCGTTGGGACGGATCATTGAGAACTTTCTGCTACTTCATATCACTTGAATTTTACCGAGGGCAATTCTTTTGCCCGTATCTGCATCAAACAGCGGAATAATATCATCTTTAAATCCGAAATAAATGGTTTCTCCAATGCGGTAGTCGATACGTCCGAACAAAACACAGTTTAATTTTATTGAACCAATAACTATGCAGACAATTGTATCCATGCCGGAAGGCAATGTGGAGTAAACTTTCCCCTCCAGAGGGCCGCTTCCCGAAATTATAATATTCTCAGGCCGGATTCCCAATATAAGATTCTTTCCTTTTGAAACGACCACACCTCCGCTGATTGGTGTGTAGATAAAGCACATCTCATCCCTTGAAAGGGCGATTTCGTCCAGATTCACATTCTCTCCGCGGAACGGTATTAAGTTATTTGAAGGGCTTCCAACAAAATCCGCAATAAAAAGATTTGCCGGCTCGCAGTAGATTTCCATAGGGGAACCATATTGCTGCAGAACGCCATCTTTCAATAAAGCAATTTTTGTGGACATGGTCATGGCCTCTAACTGGTCATGCGTCACATATATGATGGTTGTGTTGGTTTTTGCATGCAGATTTTTCAGTTCAAAACGCATTTCCATTCTTAGTTTTACATCTAAATTGGAAAGAGGCTCGTCCATTAAAAGGATCTTCGGGTTTGTCGCAAGGGTTCTTGCAATAGCTACCCGCTGCTGCTGTCCGCCGGAAAGTTCAGACGGATAGCGGTTTTCATATCCCTCTAACTGCATCATTTTCAGCAGCTCATGAACCCTTTCTTTTATTTTACTATTCTTCCATTTCAAATTTTCCAGGCCGAAAGCAATGTTTTTATAGACTGTCATCTGTGGCCACAGTGCATAATTTTGAAAGATAAATCCAAGTTTACGCTTTTCCGGCGGGACATCGATTCCTTCAGAGGAAGAGTAGACTGTCTCTCCGTCAATCAGAATTTCACCGCTTGTGGGATGCTCCAGCCCTGCAATCATCCGCAAAATTGTTGTTTTTCCGCAGCCCGACGGGCCAAGCAGTGTAACAAAGTCGTTATCGCTAATATGTAGATTTAGATTGCTAACTGCGGTATTAAACCTTTCAAACTTTTTTACGACATTGCGAAGTTCGATATCCGGCACATTTATTCCTCCCATACTATCGTAACATCTGCCGCGCAGTCTTCCTGCATGTGCAGATTTTTTTATCCTAACTTGAATGGGAATAAGTCTTCATAAAACTATTCTGTCTATCGCTTTAGTGGTAAGCCAAATGAGTTTCCTCTTCTTGCGCCGGAGTTTGCCCTCACGCCGACTCGCGGACGCAAAAAACAGCAATTTGCAGAGTTTTTTGTGTCAGTCAATATTCAATGCCCTTTCTGGCGTTGATACCCTTTTCATAGGGGTGCTTTATCTGCCCTATCTCCGAAACATAATCGGCAAGCTCGATTATCTCTTTCGGCGCGTCGCGGCCTGTCATTACAAGTTCCGTGCCCTCAGGCTTTTCCCGAATCAACCTTATAACCTCTTCTTTATCAACCATACCGGTCGCTATGGCGCCGAAAACCTCGTCGAGCACCACCAGGTCATAATCAGGAATGCTTTTTCTCGCCTTTTCAAAGATGCCTTTCTGTGCAGTGCGGCATTCTGCCCGTTCCTCCTGAGTCATATCCGGAATAAACTTTTTGACGACCTCACTGCGCAATATATCGACACCTATCTTTTCAAGAGGCGCAATCTCTCCGGTTTTACGGCCTTTCAGAAACTGTGCAAACAAAACGCGAAGGCCGGAGCCGGCTGCCCGGACGCAAAGACCAACGGCGGCAGTAGTTTTTCCCTTGCCGTCGCCCGTATAAACATGGATAAGCCCGCGTGTCATTATTACCCTCCGTATAATTTCCTATGTATTATGCGTAAAGTTTAATTGAAATCATCTTCCTCCTCTTTAAACGGTATTGTTTTGGCAACCTCAATAGCCTTAGCGCTCAGCCATAGCTGCGGGGTAATAACAACCTCATAACCCATGGCATTTTCTATCACCCACTCATACATAGGCTTGCGCGGAAAGGCATAGGTGCCAAGTATCGACATGATTGTTCCGCCGTGCGCCATTATGACCGCCGTAGTTTTTCCCGCTCTCATAAGCTGGTCCACTATTTTTTCAAAAGCAGCACAGCAGCGAAGCTGAAAATCCTTAGAGTTCTCACCGTTTGGGGCCGCCTGAATACTGCCGGAGGCCCATTTCTGATATTCCGGATCATCCTTTAGCTCGTCAATGGTTTTGCCTTCATAGTCCCCAAAGTCACATTCCCTCAGGTCATCGACAATCTGCGGTTCCGCCTCAGGATAGAGCAATTTAAGCGTAGTCAGGCACCGCTTTTTTGGGCTTGAAAAGAACACCTCAGCATGGGGATATTTATATTTGCGCTTTAATTCAAGAATCTGCTCTTCTCCCTCTTTTGAAACTGGAAGGTCAATCCTGCCTATATATCTTCCCTCTTTATTGCCCTGTGTCATTCCATGGCGTATAAGATAAACATGGTATGCTTTCATACTTCCTCCGATATATTTTAGAATTAAAATTAATATAGCATAGCATTAAGAAAAGCGCAAACTTGCCGATAAATGTAGTGCAACCGTTAGTTTCGCGGTAATGCGACAAATTTAACGACTTTCCTTTACAATCACCTAATATTATAATATAATTATACTGTATGTTTAATATTGAAGGACGGATTTTCAATGAAGAGCGATTTTCCGCGTATTTTAACACTATTGAGAAAAGAAAAAGGTATAAGCCAAAAACAGGCTGCAAGTGATCTTGGAATCTCGCAGGCATTATTGTCGCATTATGAAAAAGGCATAAGGGAATGTGGCCTTAACTTTGTAGTTAACGCGGCGGAATATTACGGTGTTTCATGCGATTATCTGCTCGGGCGCTCACCGGACCGCACAGGAGCTGTTTTATCTGTCGATGATATTCCCGAACCGGACGCGGCGGGAAAGGAAAATGTTTTTCACGGCAGTCTTTTGCCGACTTTGAATAAAAAACTAATTGCAAATTCCCTTAATATACTATTTGATATGCTGCAAGAGGTAGGCAGCCGCGAGCTCACGATCGAGGTATCGGATTACCTGATGGCTGCCGTTTATAAAATGTTCCGGGAGCTTTATTCCGCACATCCAAAGAACCCTGAAGGTCTGTTTGCCGCGGGAACGCCCGTTTTCAGGGCTTTGGCTTCAGCGTCAATGGAAATCTCCGAAATGAAGGTTCACTGCATCGCCCACGGCATTGATACGGAAGGAATTACCCCGCTCGAATCCGTCGAAGCTCTTGAGACAAGTCCGGAAAAGCTCTCAAACAAATATCCACTTTTTGCTTCTTCGCTGTCGAATCTGATAAAATCCGTCGAGACACGCATGGGTGTCAGGCGAAAATAACTGTTATCCCTTGTCCTAACTGAATATATTATATAAATTTTAGGGGCTGTTGTAAAACAGCCCTTTTTTAATATTATGGACAATATAGTATTTTGATAAGCGTTTTTGCCGAGGTATATGCTGCCCAACTAAAATCACAGCAAAATATTATTTGCCTATGTCCTTCCGGTAATGCATTCCGTCAAAATGGATTTTTGAGATACCTGCGTATGCTTTTTCAAGCGCTGCGGAAAGCGTTTTCCCCGTTGCTGTTACACCGAGAACGCGTCCGCCTGATGTGAAGAATTCGCCGTCGACGTATTTTGTACCGGCGTGGAATATCGTTACGCCGTCAATTGCTTCAGCCTCATCAAGGCCTGTAATCTTTTTGCCTGTTTCATATTTTTTCGGATATCCGCCGGACGCCGCCACAACACAGGCGCAGGCTCCGTCGTCCCACTCTATGTCGATATCGGAGAGGCGCTCGTCGATTACCGCTTCCATGATCTCAACAAGATCCGTTTTGAGGCGCGGGAGCACAACCTGCGTTTCCGGATCACCGAAACGGCAGTTGTATTCTATGACCTTCGGGCCGTCTTTTGTCAGCATAAGCCCAAAATACAAGCAGCCTTTGAAGGGCCTGCCCTCTTTGTTCATGGCTTCCATCATCGGGAGGAATATCGTCTTCATGCACGTCTCGGCGATTTCATCTGTGTAATACGGGTTCGGGCTTATCGTGCCCATGCCGCCTGTATTGAGTCCCTTGTCGCCGTCGAGTGCCCTCTTGTGGTCTTTTGAGGATACCATAGGCTTTAAGGTTTTAGAGTCGGTAAACGCAAGAACTGAAACCTCCGGCCCTGTCAGGAACTCCTCAATAACAACCCGGTTGCCGGATGCACCGAAAATCTTTTCCTCCATTATCGAATGGAGCGCAGCTTTCGCCTCTTCATAGTTCTGAGCGATGATAACGCCCTTGCCGAGGGCGAGGCCGTCCGCCTTTATTACCGTCGGGTATTTATCCTGTTTCTTTATGAATTCGAGAGCCTCTTTGGGATCGTCGAATACGTCATAGCTGGCTGTTGGAATGCCGTATTTCTTCATCAGATTCTTTGCAAAAACCTTGCTGCTTTCAATCTGGGCCGCCGCCTTATTTGGGCCGAAAGCTCTGATTCCCTCGGCTTCTAAGGCGTCAACCATACCGAGGGCAAGCGGGTCATCGGGAGTTACCACGACAAGGTCGATTTTATGTTCTTTTGCAAAAGCAGTGACAAGCATTGTGTCCGTTGCCTTAATATTGACGCACTGGGCGTCCATTGAAATGCCGCCGTTGCCTGGAGCACAGTAAACCTTACCTGCATGCTTGCTTTGCTTCAGCTTTTTTATTACGGCGTGTTCACGCCCTCCGCCGCCAATAACCAAAATATCGATTTTATCCATTCGCTACAACTCCCTGCTTCTTGTAAGTGTTCTAAATTTCATCAATATTTCAATCTATTGCTTTATCTATAAATAAAATGCCGTCAAGGTGGTCAATCTCATGGCAGAGGCAAACAGCCCGCAGCCCTTGGGCTTCCTCTGTAAACTCTTTGCCGTCTTCATCCATTGCTTTGACCGTAACCTTTTCCGGCCGTATAACAGTCGCTGATCTGCCCGGAATACTGAGGCAACTTTCAACAGCTTTTCTGCTGCCTTGTGAAGAAACTATCTCCGGATTGATGTATGTTTTGACTCCGTCGCCCATATCAATGACAACAACACGCCTTAACACTCCGACTTGAGGGGCAGCAAGTCCTATTCCGTCGTCGGTGCTGTGAAGCGTATCCGCCATGTCTGAAATAAGTGTTTTTATGCGGTCGTTTATTACATCAACTTTTCTGCTCTTCTTCCTCAGCGTCTCGTCGCCGAGTTTTATTATATTGCGAATAGCCATCAAATCACCCCCAAAGTTGACTACACAATATATTATATACCGTACAGTCAAAAGTGAAAAGGAACGGCCCCTTGCTGATTGGCAGTAAGAGGCCGCTTTCGTTTGCAACTTTATTAATGCTTAAAATGTCTCATTCCGGTGAAGAGCATGGCAATGCCTGCTTCATCAGCCGCCTTTATCGAATCCTCGTCGCGGATTGAGCCGCCCGGCTGGATAATCGCAGTTATGCCGGCTTTTTGAGCTGCCTCGACGCAGTCAGAGAACGGGAAGAAGGCGTCTGAAGCCATGACAGAGCCTTTTACCTTGTCGCCGCCGTATTTGATGGCGAGCTCCAGGGCAGTTATACGGTTAGTCTGACCAGGGCCTATGCCGACCGTCTGATTGTCTTTTGCAAGGGCGATGCCGTTGGACTTTGTATGCTTGACGATCTTCCACGCAAACTTAAGGTCTTCAAGCTCTTTCGCTGTCGGCTGGCGCTTTGTAACGCACTTGATATCTTCCTCGTTCAAAAGCTCTGTGTCCAGTTCCTGAACGAGCAGGCCGCCGGCGACTTTCTTCATATCAAGTGTACCCTTGGCATTTGCTTTTGCCAGGTTGGGCAATTCGAGCAGTCTGATATTCTTCTTTTTCGTGAGAATTTCAAGAGCTTCTTTTGAGAAGGAGGGGGCGATTATGATTTCGAGGAATATCTTTGCCATTTCTTCGGCTGTTGCTGCGTCAACCTCGCGGTTTAAAGCGACAATGCCGCCGAAAATTGAAACCGGGTCGGCCTCATAGGCGCGCAGATATGCCTCATGGATATCGGCACCCGTCGCAACGCCGCATGGGTTCGCGTGCTTTACCGCGACAGCAACAGGGGTATCATATCCAAACTCCTTGATGACGTCGAGAGCACCGTTCGCGTCATTGATATTGTTATATGAGAGTTCCTTGCCATGAAGCTGCTTCGCCGCTGAAAGGACATTGTCGGCCTTTCCGATCTCCCTATAGAAAGCAGCCTTCTGGTGCGGGTTTTCACCGTAGCGCATATCCTGAACCTTTTCGAAAGTAAGTGTCAGGCTATCAGCAAACGGTGAATCGCCGCGCTGTTTTCTGAGGTAATCCGCGATAAGCGCGTCATACTGAGCCGTATGCTCAAAAACCTTGCCTGCAAGGCGGAACTTTGTCTCTTTTGAAACTTCGCCGTTGGCTTTAAGCTCGTCGATAACCGTCTTGTAATCCTTCGGGTCGACGATTACGGCTACGTCCTGCCAGTTTTTCGCCGCAGCCCTTATCATAGTTGGGCCGCCGATATCGATATTTTCGATTGCTTCCGCCAGCGTTACGCCGTCTTTAAGTATTGTCTGCTTGAAAGGATAGAGGTTTATGGCAACTATGTCGATAGGGGTTACACCGAGCTCCTCGATCTGCTTCATATGCTCCGGATTGTTTCTCATAGCGAGGATGCCCGCATGTATCTTCGGATGAAGGGTCTTCACCCTGCCGTCAAGACACTCCGGAAAACCTGTGATATCAGATACGCCTGTGACTTTGACGCCGGCGTCGCGGATCGCTCTGGCCGTTCCGCCCGTTGAGACGATCTCATAGCCTAATGCTTCAAGTTCCTTTGCAAATTCTACGATTCCGCTTTTGTCGGATACACTTAAAACTGCACGCTTTTTCATAAAAAACACCCTTTCCGCAGCCCCGGGCAAAAAACAAAAGACCGCCCGGGGATAAATTTTCTTTACGCCCAGACGGTCGGCAAATCTATAAAACCGTACTCCATGTGGTAAATTCCACTTCCGTCAGTCATACGGTTTCTATTCAATTACAAATATAGTATACAATATTTGATGAAAAATACAAGGTCTTGTAGGGTGAAATTATTTCGTCGGAATCATAAAAGATTTTTTATGATTAAAAGCAGAATTTAGGCGGTTTGTCATCCGCAAACTTAAGTCAATTTTAACTCTGATAACAGGTTTTAGGCAATCTTGCCGCCGTCAGCAGCAAATGCCTTATGTCACTTCTTGAGTTTGCCGAGAAGCTTGTTAATGCGTTTGACCGGGTCGAGAAGCTCGCTCATTGAACGGTCATAGTTAAGCGTGTTGATAATAAATGCAATATACTTTGACATATCGACTTCCCTGTACCACTTTTTGGACTTAAGTTCATCGGTGCGGTAGACGAGATTTGTCGTGAAGACCTTTTCAATCAGTCCTTTTTTATACGCTTCGTCAAACCTTGATAGCCCTTCTGTAAACAGGCCGAAGGTTGCGAAAATAAATACGCGGTTGACCTTTTTGGCCTTCAGTTGCTCGGCGATATCGATTACCGAATCACCCGAGGCTATAATATCGTCGACAATAATAACGTCTTTGCCTTCGATGCTGCCGCCGAGATATTCATGGCTTATTATCGGGTTGCGCCCGCCGACGATCTTAGAGTAATCGCGGCGCTTATAGAACATGCCCAGGTCAAGCCCGAGAACCGATGAATAGTAGATGCACCTTGACATGCCGCCTTCATCGGGTGAGATTATAGTTAGGTGTTCACGGTCGATTTTGATGTCTGGATAGGTGTTGACAAGGGCCTTTATCATCTGATATTTAGGCTGAACCGAGTCAAAGCCAATCAGCGGCACCGCGTTCTGAACACGCGGGTCGTGCGCATCAAAGGTTATGACATTTGTTACGCCCATATGTGCCAGCTCCTGAAGAGCCGTTGCACAATCGAGCGATTCACGTGATACCCTGCGGTGCTGGCGCCCTTCATATAGCATAGGCATTATGACGGTAATACGCCTTGCCTTGCCTCCGGCCGCGGCAATGATACGCTTTAAGTCCTGAAAATGGTCATCAGGCGACATCGGCACTTCCATGCCGTACATCTTATACTTGACGCCATAGTTGAAAACGTCGCAGATAATAAAGATGTCATGACCGCGAACGGACTTTTTGATGAGGCCTTTGCCCTCGCCTGAACTGAAACGGGGACAGCAGCTCTCAATCTGGAAGGTGCCCTGATCCGCATCGTCCCTCCATTCACAGAGGTACTTGTCAACCTTGTCGGTTATCTCTTCGCAGCCTCTCATTGCGATAATCCCAAGCGGTCCAACCGGAGTTGTCATTGAATTCCCTTCTTCATTTGCCATTTGCATTCCTCTTTTTTTATTATATGTCGGCCTTTTCGGCCATTATCATATTTATATACTGTGCCGCAATGCAGCACATTTCTAACACATTAATTTGGTGGTCATACGATAATAGTTTTACCGTCTTTGACCTTAATTCTACCCTCGCAGAAAAGCGCTACGGCGCGCGGCAGCAATACCCATTCCGCCTGTTCCATAACGCGGCGCTGCAGAATCTCAGGTGTGTCTCCTTCTTTTACTTCCACCGCTTTTTGGGCGATTATTGCGCCGCCGTCAACAACCTTATTGACAAAGTGAACTGTTGCTCCTGTAACCTTTACACCGTATTTTAAAGCTTCCTCATGGACGCGAAGCCCATAAAAACCCGGTCCGCAAAAAGATGGTATAAGCGACGGGTGGACATTTATGATTCTGTTTTCATACTCATTAAGCACTGCGTCACCGAGTATTGACAAAAAACCTGCGAGCACAACAAGGTCAGTGTTTGCTGCTTTTAATTCTGCAAGCAAGGCGCGGTCGAATTCATCGGGATTTTTGTAATTCTTTCTGGCGACCACCCGCGTTTCAATGCCGTTCTGCTTTGCGCGTTCAAGGGCATAAACACCCTCGCGGCTGGATATTACGCGGACAATCCGCCCATTCTTTATTATGCCGTTTTTTTGCGCATCAATCAATGCCTGCAGATTTGTTCCGCCGCCTGAAACCAGCACGGCTATATTCAGCATATCTTTACACCCTCCTCGCCGGATGCCACTTCACCGATTATATAAGCCTTTTCGCCCTCGGCGTTCAGCAACTCCACTGCGGCGTCGGCATCATCAGCGTCAACGGCTATGCACATGCCAATACCCATATTGAAGGTGTTGAACATATCCCTTTCGGGGATATTTCCAGTGCGCTTTATCAACTCGAATATTGGCGGAACATCGAAGGAGCCTTTGTTTATTACAGCCTCCAAGCCCTGAGGCAACATTCTCGGGATGTTTTCATAGAAACCGCCGCCGGTGATATGAGAAATGCCGTTTACGCGGAATTTCTCTATCAATTTGAGAACCGGCTTCACATAGATTTTTGTCGGCGTTAAAAGGGTGTCTCCCAATGTTCCGGAAAGCTCATCCACATACATCTTTAGTTTGGTCTCACTGACGCCGAAAATCTTGCGGACAAGGGAATAGCCATTGGAATGAACGCCGCTTGAGGCAAGACCAATGAGGGCGTCCCCCGCTTTTACCTTTGTTCTGTCAATTATTTTGTCTTTTTCGACAACACCGACGCAAAATCCCGCCAGATCGTATTCATCTTCGGGATAGAAGCCGGGCATTTCAGCGGTCTCGCCGCCTATAAGTGAGCAGCCCGCCTGGACACATCCCTCTGCCACGCCGGATACGACCTTTGCTATGCGTTCCGGTACATTCTTGCCGCACGCGATATAGTCGAGGAAGAACAGCGGCTTTGCGCCGGAGCATACTATATCGTTGGCGCACATTGCAACGCAGTCGATGCCTACGGTGTCATGTTTATCCATAAGAAAAGCGATTTTCAGTTTTGTTCCGACTCCGTCTGTTCCGGAAACAAGGACCGGATTCTCATAGCCTTTTCCCAGTTCAAACAGGCCGCCGAATCCTCCTATTCCCGAGAGCACGCCGCTTATATTTGTGCGTTTTACATGCTCTTTCATAAGTTCTACCGCTTTATAACCCGCGGTAACATCCACTCCGGCGTTCTTATAGCTTTCACTAAAGCTTATCATCTGCTGTCCTCCCGGTTAAACATCAAATTTTGTTTCAAATCTGTTTTTTGGAATCTCGTCTGGTACTTCCATCGGGTATCTGCCCGTAAAGCAGCCCGTACAGAACGAGCATTTCGCGTTCGGCGCCAGCTTTTCAAGGTCCTCCGCATCAAGATAACCCAGGCTGTCGGCACCGATAGTTCTGCATATCTCGTCAACCGACATCCGGCAGGCGATAAGCTTATCCCTCGAATCTATATCAGTTCCGAAGAAGCACGGATTTTTAAAAGGAGGCGAGGATATCCTGACATGAACCTCTTTTGCGCCTGCTTCCCTGAGCAGCGAGACAATGCGTGCGCTTGTTGTGCCGCGCACAATGGAGTCGTCAACCATTACGACCCTTTTGCCCTTGACGGCGCTTGAAAGAGCGTTCAGCTTTATTTTAACCGAATTGACCCTCTGACCCTGAGTCGGCTGAATAAATGTACGCCCGACGTATCTATTTTTAATAAATCCCAATCCGTACGGTATGCCAGATTCTTCGGCATAACCGAGGGCCGCGTCAATTCCCGAATCGGGGACGCCGACAGTGAGGTCGGCCTCCACCGGATGCCGCTTTGCGAGCAGCGCCCCGGCGCGCCGGCGTGCCATATGTACGCTTTCACCGTCTATTATCGAGTCCGGACGGGCAAAGTAAATATATTCAAAGATACACAGGCTGCTTTTGCCGCCGCAGTGCTCTTTTATGCTTTCCACCTTGCCGTCGCTGACGACGACAACCTCACCCGGCTCGATGTCCCGAACAAAGGTCGCCCCAATGGCGTCAAGCGCACAAGTTTCAGAGGCAAATACTATATTCTCCCCTATTTTGCCCATGCAGAGAGGCCTGAATCCATTCGGGTCGCGGGCCGCTATAAGTTTTTTCGGCGACATAAGCACTATCGAATAAGCGCCCTTCAGCGTATTCATTGCCTCAACAACCGCGCGTTCGATGGACGGTGCTTTCAGCCTGCATTTTGCGATAATATATGCTATTACTTCCGAGTCGTTTGTTGTCTGGAATATTGCGCCTGAAAGCTGAAGCTGACTGCGCAGTTCATAGGCATTGACAAGATTTCCGTTGTGTGCAAGGGCAATTGTACCCTTTATATACTTCATTACCAGCGGCTGCGCGTTATCGCGGTTGTTGGAACCGGTTGTCGAGTATCTTACGTGGCCTATCGCCATATTGCCGCCGCTTAAGTGATTGAGCACTACTTCGTTGAAAACTTCCGGAATAAGTCCCAAATCCTTTTGCGATATGATTACACCTTTATCGTTTACAGCTATGCCGCAGCTCTCTTGTCCGCGGTGCTGCAGCGCGTACAGTGCAAGGTAAGTCTGGTGCGCAGGGTCAAGACTGCCATCTGGGCAGTATATACCGAAAACCCCACATTCCTCATGCATCTCATCAAACATCTCTTTTTCCCTCCCTGCACTCCTGCGGCGGGCGCTTGACAGCCGCAGACACTATACCTGCTTAAAACCTATCTGTCACATAAGTGCACTTAATATTTATTCACATGAAAATCCGGTTACTACTGTCAGCGAAGCTTTTCGCACGTTATTCCGATTTATAACTGGCTATATTATTCACCGAAAAGGCGGCGTAAAATCTCTTGATAGGCGCCTTCAACATTGCCGAGATCGCGTCTGAAACGGTCCTTATCCAGTTTCTCATGGGTCTTTATATCCCAGAAACGGCAGGTATCCGGTGAAATCTCGTCGGCAAGTATTATCTTTCCGTCACTGGTTCTGCCAAACTCGAGTTTGAAGTCGACCAGCTCTATGCCTACGCCCTTGAAGAACTCGACCAGAATATCATTGATTTTGAATGTCAGCTCTTTTATCGTCTCAATCTCTTCTTTTGTCGCAAGTTCCATTGCAAGAGCGTGATATTCATTGATCAGCGGGTCGCCAAGCTCGTCGTTCTTATATGAAAACTCAAGCACTGGGCAGGGAAGCGGCTTTCCTTCCGGAATACCGAGCCTCTTTGACATGCTTCCCGCAGCGATATTGCGCACAATTACTTCCAGAGGTACAATAGAAACTTTCTTAACAACAGTCTCCCGATCCGAAAGCTCCTCTACGAAATGTGTCGGGATACCCTTTGATTCGAGCATCTTCATAAGGTAGTTTGTGACGCGGTTATTGATCGCGCCCTTGCCCTTGATTGTACCTTTCTTCTGTCCGTTGAACGCTGTCGCGTCATCCTTATAATCGACGATATAAAGTTCAGGGTCGTCGGTCTTGAATACCTTTTTTGCCTTGCCTTCATAAATCTGTTCGAGCTTTTTCATAGTTTCTGTACCTCCGCCTGCAATTTTTCATCTTTTGCTTTAACTGAATCAGCCATCTGTTTTTTCATCTCAAGAAGCTTCTTTGACAGTCCTTCATCGGACAGGGCGAGTATCTGAGCCGCAAGGATAGCCGCATTCTCAGCGCCGTTAATCGCAACGGTTGCCACAGGAACACCGGACGGCATCTGGACTGTTGACAGAAGTGCGTCCAGCCCGTCAAGTGTTGAGGACTTTATCGGAATCCCAATAACCGGCAGCGCCGTACGTGCCGCGAGAGCGCCGGCTAAGTGGGCCGCTTTGCCTGCAGCCGCAATGATAACCCCAAAACCATTCTTCTCCGCTGCTTCGGCAAAGGCCCCAGCAGCATCAGGAGTTCTGTGAGCCGACATGACGTGGGCTTCATATGGAATATCGAAACTCTTGAGTTTCTCAATACAGCCTTTGACCACCGGGAGGTCGCTGTCGCTGCCCAATATAACAGCTACTTTTTTCATTTTTTATACCCTCCAATAGTTATTGAATGAAACAAAAGAAGACACTTCGTAAGAAGTGTCTTCTTTTTGCAATTATTCCTTTATTTTACTTTCACTACTTATACCGCATGATAAATATCCGCAGAGTTCCATAATGAAGCCTTTAACCGCAGCGCTGTAACGCATTGAAGACAAAAGAAACACCCCCGAATTTATCACGCCATTCATTATGCTCACACAAACTCAAACATTCTATTTCAACGGTGTCAAAACCGCGGAGAATTCCTCACCGGCAGATGAGGAATAAAACGCTGTTGAACACCGACCGAACTGACATATTAAATTATTGAATTACAATTATATTGTATGGGAAAAACGACTCATTTTCAAGTGTTTTGGTGAGCATAATTCTTATTTGTATAATTTGTACGATATTAATTATCAACTGGCTTAATTTTTTTTGCAAAGAATCACTGTTGCACCGGCGCCCCAGAAACCGGGGATTTTTGGTCGGCGGCCGGATCGGAAACAAATTCCTTAATGCACGCAGCAAGGGATGCAAGTGTCTTCATTTCCGAGGGGATCACAAGCTTTGTCGCCTTTCCATCTGCTATCTTGGCCCACGCCTCAAGGGATTTGAGCGCCAAGACTTTATCGGTAGGAGCTGCTTCATTTAAGATTTTCAGGCTGTCCGCCAAAGCCTGCTGTACCTTTCTGAGAGCCTCGGCTTCACCTTCTGCTTCACGGATTTTTGCCTCTTTAATACCCTCAGCTTTAAGTATTGCAGCCTGTTTTTGTGCTTCAGCCTGCAAAATCTGTGATTCTTTCTGGCCTTCTGCAACAAGTATCTGGCTGGTCTTTTCACCTTCCGCACGAAGAACTGCCTGACGGCGCTCACGTTCGGCCTTCATTTGTTTCTCCATCGCGTCCTGTATCTCACGAGGAGGCACGATGTTCTTAAGCTCAACGCGGTTTACTTTTATGCCCCACGCGTCAGAAGCTTCATCAAGTACAGTGCGGATCTTGGTGTTTATTACATCACGTGAAGTCAGGGTATGGTCAAGCTCCAGTTCACCTATAATATTACGGAGCGTTGTCGCCGTAAGGTTTTCAAGGGCAATTATCGGGTGCTCTACGCCGTAAGTATAAAGCTTCGGGTCGGTTACTTGGAAGAATACTATAGTATCAATCTGCATTGTGACGTTATCCTTCGTGATAACCGGCTGCGGGTCAAAAACTACAACCTGTTCCTTGAGTGAAATGACCTTTGCAATCCTGTCGATAAACGGAACCTTGAATTTGATTGAACCTGCCATCCAAGTGACATGGTATGCTCCGAGCCGCTCAACTACATAAGCATGTGCTTGGGGGACAATTTTAATGCAGCTTATGAAAAGAGCCAAAACCGCAATAATAAACACGCCCAAGATAATTACTTCCAAAGTATCCATGATTTTTCCTCCTGACATTATAAATTTATTTATGGCTGCTTTTTGGAGACAATCAGCTTTGAACCCTCAATCGCCTTTATTATGACATTTTCACCGGTTTGAATCTCTTCCCCGCTCTCGCTTTTAGCCGTCCATGTAACACCTGAAAATTTGACTGCTCCGTATGAATTTTTGCCTATCTTTTCAGTCACGACCACAGTTTTTCCGATCATTCTGTCCGCATTTGTGCTAACAGTCTTTATTTTTATAACCTTTTTAACAAATGGACGGGTTAATATCAGAAAGAGAGCTGACGCCGCGCCGAAAACCAATAACTGAACCCAAACCGGAGCCCCGAAAGTACATGCAATCATAGCTACAACCGAGCCTATGGCAAGCCAAATTGATACAAGCTGAACAGTTGCCAGTTCCACAATGCCGAATATTACTGCGGCAGCAAGCCAAATTATAAGCCATGTTGTATCCATCTGAGCACCCCATTTCAAATATAAAACTATAAAAACAATTATCTTTCCTTGTATCTTTAATACAACCAGCATCAATGTGCTTTCAAAGCACACGAATACCATGCAAAACGGATTTGACCAACATTGAGCCGTCCTCCGGGTTAAACTCGACAGTCCGCCCATAGTTCTTGCCTGTATCCTCGGCGACAATCCTTATGCCGAGTTTATTGAGCTCATTTTTTACCGCAATTACGTTCCTTTCGCCCACACTTGTACCTGTCGAGGCAAACATATTTGCGCCCCCCGCAATTTTGGCAATCATCCTATAGCGTGAGGCGCCATTCCTTTCCATAAGGCGGACAAGCTCTACAATTGCCGTATCAGCATATTTCATCACATTGTTGTCGTTCTTACATATTGACGATTCCGGCAGCAGAATGTGAGAAAGTCCGGCAAGTTTAAGCGAGGTGTCATAAAGGCAAGTTCCGACACACGAGCCTAACGCATATGTAACAAGAATGTCAGGTACTCTTGCAATTTTAAAATCAGAAATTCCGACAACAATAAGATTTGACATTATCAAACACCTAAACGATCGAACATAATTTTGAGTGAGTCAAGTTCAGGCATAATTAGAAGATGGCTCTTAACACAATCCTGACCGCTTGAAAAGTTTTCTTCAATATAAAGAACCTTATCGCCCATTGCGCCAAACTGCGCCGCCGGATAGTTAAGTATGGCCCCTACCATGTCTACAGCGATATCAGGCGGGAACAATTTTATCCGCAGCCCTGTAAGTGTGCTGATAGCGTTTATGTAAGAACCGGCAAGAATATTACCTATTTCTTTAAGGGCAGACAAATCCATATCATTAATATTTTCAAAACTGTCAATACTCTTGCCAAGGAGAACATTTATCAGCATATGAGTGAATGCTTTATCGAGCAAAAATAAAAGCATCCCCTGGATGTCTCCCGTCATCGTAACAAGTATGCCGACAATCTCCTTTTCAGGGCCGCCGAGCAATTCCGCGATTTCATTTACATTAATAATATGCAACTGCGGCAATGACATATTAACCCTGCCGGTCAAAATTGAAGATAACGCCGTTGCTGCGTTGCCTCCGCCTATATTTCCAATTTCTCGCAAAACATCCTTTTGTGTTTCGCTTAAGTTTTCGTAATTCTCCAAATGGATCATTCCTTTATATAATTTTCACCAATATACTGCGTCTGTCTAATCCTGACTACAGATGTATTACAGTACAAAGATGAAACCCAAGAAAAGTTAGGAATTTAATCACTTATTCATGCCATTTTGCATAGTATATTGCTTCTCATGATAAAATAATACCACAAAAATAAGATTAAATCCATATTAAAACAAATGTTAAATTGTTTTTGGTCATGTATTATATCGCAAATCTGTATCTCCCGCCCAGCCATACTTTTTCAGCTCTAAATACATAGCGCCTTAGGCTGGGCTGTTATCCATTTGCCTTAATAACCAGATTATTGCATTAATTATGCCGCACATGATATAATAACATTCGATAACTGACTGATTGTGATTGGAGGTTGATAATCATGGCCATATATTATCCGGATGAAGAAGAAAGGGACAATGCACGTGACAAAAATATTTTTGCCGAAAAGTTCCTTAAAACAAGATCAGTAATCATTTGCGGTGAAATAAATCAGGCCTTGGCAGAAAAAGTGACGATGCAGCTTCTGCTTCTTCAAGAAATGGGCGACGACCCAATAAAAATATACATCAACAGTCAGGGCGGTCACGTAGAAGCAGGCGATACTATCCATGACATTATAAAGTTCATCAAACCGAAAGTCATTATGATTGGCACAGGTTGGGTGGCAAGCGCAGGCATCACTATCTATCTTGCCGCTGACAAAGAAAACCGTTTCTCCCTGCCCAATACGCGCTATATGATACATCAGCCTTTGGGCGGAGTCAGAGGGCCTGCTGCCGATATTAAAATTGAGGCAGAGGAAATGATCCGCGTGCGCCAAAGAATTAACCGCTTAATCAGCGAAGCGACTGGACAGCCCTTAGAAAAGGTTGACGTCGACACAGAACGCAACTATTGGATGAACACCTCTGAGGCGATAGATTACGGCATCGTGTCAAGGGTAATTAAGAGTTACGATGAACTGAAATCGCTGATTTAATTTATGCAAAGAAAGCGGGAATTTCCTTTTAGGAAATTCCCGCTTTTTGCTGCACAATTTATTGCGCTTACAGAGCAAGCCTGTAAATTGCTTCTATATCCTTAGGCCCAAGTTTTACATAGCCTCCAATGGGATTCTCGTCAGTAGCGCCGAGGTGCTTTACGAGGGTAGGAATATCCTCCTCTTTCGCACCGAGCTCTTTAAAGTTTGAAGGCATGCCGAGGGAGGTCAGAAATGCGCTGTAACGGTTTATGCCTTCCATCGCCGTAATCTCCGGATTCTCAAAGTTCATATCGCAGCCCCAGACACGTACAGCGAACTGAACGAATTTGCCGAGATTTTTCTTCATGACATATTTCATCCACGCCGGCACTATTACGGCAAGCCCCGCTCCATGAGCTACATCATACAGCGCGGAAAGCTCATGTTCAATCGCATGGCTGCTCCAATCCTGCTCGCGACCGACGCCGACAATATTGTTATGCGCAACCATACCTGCCCACATGATGTTAGCGCGGGCTTCATAGTCATGCGGATTTTTAATAACCTTAGGCGACTCTTCAATCATGGCCTTGAGTACGCCTTCGCATAGCCTATCGGTTATCTCAACATTCTTTGTATTTGAAAAATATCTTTCACATACATGGGCCATAATATCCGAAATGCCGCAGGCGGTCTGATATGCCGGAAGGGTTTCGGTAAATTCGGGGTTTAAAATTGAAAATTTCGGGCGGAGTGCCTCGCCGGAAGCCCCACGCTTATACATGCCGTCCTCATGGGTTATGACCGAGTCAGGAGAGCCTTCACTGCCCGCCGCCGCGATTGTAAGTACTGTACCGACAGGCAGAGCGCGGTCAACCTTTTTGCCAGTGCTGTAATAATCCCAGAAGTCACCATCATAAACCGTTCCGGCGGCTATGGCTTTTGCTGAGTCGATAACGCTGCCGCCGCCTACCGCCAAAATAAAATCTATATTCTCCTTGCGGCAGATGTCAATGCCTTTATAAACAAGGCCGCTTCTCGGGTTTGGGCGCACACCGCCCAGCTCCACATACGGAATGTTGCTTTCATTAAGCGAGGCAATAACCTTATCAAATATGCCGTTTCGCTTAACAGAGCCGCCGCCGTAATGGACAAGAACCTTTTTGCCGCCAAAACGTTTGACAAGGGCGCCGATATCTTTTTCACTGCCTTTGCCAAAGCTGAAATATGTCGGTGCATAGAAGGTGAAGTTTTCCATATAAATTCCCCTCTTTTGTTTTAATTTAAAATATTTCACAAATTGATTTGTTTATGTTAAAAACCAGTGTTTATTTATATTCAAAAACTATAGTAAATATTTTTTTGATTCAATTAAATTTTATCGCTTTGATCAATACTCTTTTTCGAAACTGTTATGTTGAGCCGTTCTGACATCAGCAGCATAAGGGCCGCAAAAATCATAAGAAAAATAGGATAAGCTCCGATGCTCACATTATCAGCAATCAGTCCAAAGAGCGGAGGCATAAATGTGCTGCCGGTGTAGGCACTGGCCATTTGAATACCGATAATTGCCTGTGAATTTTCCCTGCCGAAATTGGAAGGCGTTGAATGAATAACAGCCGGATAAACCGGAGCGCAGCCGAGCCCGATAACAATAAGCCCAAACAGTGATAAAACATCAGTTCCGACAGGAAGGCCAACTAACAAGATTCCGGCCATAATTACGATTATCCCGTAGCGGATAAGCCATTTATCGCCAATCCTTTCCGAAATAAAGCCGCAGAGAAACCGCCCGAAAGTTATGCCGAGGAAAAACAATGAAGCAAACCTTGCGGCAGTTTCAGTGTTTACCCCACGGTATTGGACAAGATAGCTGCTTGCCCATAGACCCGTCGTAGTCTCAACGGCACAGTAACTGAAGAAAGTAACAAGCACCAATTTAACGCCCGGAATCTTCAAAGCTTGAAACAGATTGAGTGATACTGCACCCGAATTTGTATGGCCCTTATCTGCTGATGGCTTTTTCCAAAGCGGGAGACTGATAAAAAGTATTGCCGTCAAAACAATCTGAATACCCGCCACCGAGCGGTATCCGGCAGCCCAGCCTGCCCCGCTCATCAGGCAATAGCTCATAATGTAAGGGCTTATAGCCGCTCCGACGCCCCAAAAGCAGTGCAGCCAGTTCATGTGCTTAGAAGTGTAGTACAGCGCGACATAATTGTTCAGGGCCGCGTCAACTGCGCCTGCGCCAAGCCCATATGGTACTGCCCACAGGCACAGCATTATTATTGAACCTGAAATTGAAAAACCAAACAGAGCTGCTGCCGTCATCAAAACGCTGACAGCAGTTATAAGGCCAGCACCGAACCTTTTCGTCAGTCTGTCGGACATAAGGCTGGAAATGATTGTTCCGCCGGCTATAATCATTGTTATAATACCGGCATATGACAGCGGCACGCCAAACTGCCTATACATAACAGGCCACGCAGAGCCGAGAAGCGAATCGGGCAAACCGAGACTGATAAATGCAAGATATATTATTGCAAGCAAAAGCGAATACATAAATCCTCCCCGACACACTCGCATTAACTGTTTGGCCGCAAGCGCTGCCACCCGCTTCTTAGTCAAGCATTAATTCGAGTCTCCAATTTTTATATATATTCTACCATAGTTGTCAATAGTAAACGGTTATCTTAAATATAGCTTTTGTCCGCAGTAGGCAACTGCCCGGTTATAATACTTTTTAAAGCCATAGGCCATTACACAAGCAGAAAAATGGCCGGAGATATCTCCGGCCATTTTTCTGCTAAATACGTATTTTGATTAATACTTTCCGAAGTCATTGTTAAGCGATGTATCCTTTTTTTCATCAATTTTTTCATCAATGTCATCATGTATTTCAGCTTTTACTGGTATACTTTCGGCTTTTGGGGGAACCTTGACCTTTAGTTTGAATTTTTCCACATTGCCTTTCAGCAGTCCGGCCTGTCCTGACAGTTCCTGGCTGGCAGCCGCGCTCTGTTCAGCCGTTGCGGAGTTGGTCTGAACCACCTTAGAAACCTGCTCCAAACTTTGATTTATCTGTGTAATACCTGTTGCCTGTTCATTCGATGCAGCCGCGATATTTTCAATAAGGCCAGCAACTTTATCGACACTGCTGACTATATCGCCGAGCGTTTTTGCGGTATCGGAAGCAATCTGTGTTCCCTTCTCCACTCTCTTTATTGAACCCTCAATAAGTTCAGTCGTGTCTTTGGCGGCATTAGCGCTGCGCACCGCAAGATTGCGTACTTCTTCGGCTACCACAGCAAAGCCTTTGCCGTGCTGACCTGCGCGGGCAGCCTCAACAGCCGCATTCAGCGACAAAAGGTTTGTCTGGAAAGCTATATCGTCAATAACCTTAATAATCTTAGAAATATTCTGGCTCGACTCGTTTATTTCCTTCATTGAAGTGAGCATTTCGCTCATTTCTTTATTGCCTGAAATGGCGCTCTCACGCATTGCCTTAGCAAGATTACTCGCTTCTCCGGCATTTATGGCGTTATTCTTTGTCTTTGCAGCAATCTCCGAGATGGAAGCGGTCAGTTCTTCTATTGAGCTTGCCTGTTCAGCCGCGCCCTGTGACAGCGCCTGACTTGCTGAAGCGACCTGATTTGCACTCGCTGCAACCTCGTTGACCGCGTTGTGGATATTGCCGATAAGCTCATTCATCGTTTTCACAATATTATTGAGCGCATGGGGAATACCGTTCCAATCCCCGGGCAAATCCTTTATCGTATCTATATCAAGGTTTCCGTCGGCGATTCCGTTCAAAATGTCCGTCGTAAGGCTTACAATTTCACGGTTCTCAAGTATTAACGCATTCAGGTTATCTTTAAGTTTGCCGAATATGCCTTTGTAGTCCTCTGTAATCTCTACCGAAGTATCGCCGCTCACAAGCTTTTCGATAACTGAGGATATTTCATTGAGCTGTTCAGAAATGCTGCTAAACATTGTGTTAAGCGCGGAATACAGTTTTGCAACTCCGCCGCCCACATTATCTGTACTGATATGGAAGGACAGATTCCCTTCAGCCGTGGCATCTGAAATCTGTGCAGCAACATTTTCAACAGACTTCAAATTTTCTGTCAATATCTTTAGTGCAGGTGTCAGCCCGTCGTTTTCGTTAAGCGGTTCTGTCTCATTCAGATCAACCGCCCCTGCATTGCCCTGGGCAATCTGCTTAAGCGTTGATTCAATATACAGCATGCGGCTGCGCAGATCTTCGGCCGCCTTGCTCAGTTGTGCGAAGTCTCCGGCAAATTTCTGGTCAAATTGCATCGTCAGATCATTAACTGACATTGCCGACAATACCCTTGTGTATTCTTTGAGCAGCAGTGAAACAGTACCGATTGCTCTGGTGATATCCTCTGCTGCCGCTTTGTATTTACCGGTGAATTCATACTCGCCGGTCTCTGCACCGGACAACACGCCCTGGGCACAATTCTGAGCAGCGCCTCCGGCAAAGTTTACGAACGCATTCAGTGTATCAAATGCCTTTATTACGGCAGGGGTCAGGCCGTCATTTTCGCTCAGAGCGCCGTTTTCTCTCATGTGTTCAATGCCATCAAAATTGCCGTCTGAAATCTGGGTGAACCTTTGCTGTATCTCAATGAATTTTTCACGCAATTTGTTAAGGCCCTGTGCAAGCTCCTCAAATACGCCTGTAAATCCGGTAACCATCTGCACAGAGAAATCGTTAAGGCACATGGATTTGACCATTTCGTTCGCGGCACAAAGCGACTCGGATTCCGCATCTAATATTTTGTTGACGCCGAGGGCTATCTGCCTGTAACCGCCCTTTGATCGGGTGTTTAGCCTTGCCGCTGTATCTCCGTTGCCAATTCTTTCATTAATGCTTTCAATCTGATTATTTATATTTTTAAGGGATGACGCTATTTCCGCTATACAGGACAAGGAAATATCATCAGAATCGGCAATAGAGCATGCCTCGAAATTACCGTCCGATAGATTTTTAAGAGCCTCTGCTTTTTTACGCTCTTTGTCCGCTATGGTTTTGACAAGTCTCGCCATCTTTCCGGCCTTATTTTTCTTCTTAAGTAATTTATTGTCAATACTGAACGAAAAATCTCCGTTCGCTAATCTGTCAAGATAAAATTCAAGACTCTTTAAATCTTTTGACATATTCAAGCCTTCCTTTACTTTTTTATCTGAAAAAATATAAAGTCAATCAGATAGCAAGGAAAACATTAACTTAAATGTAAAATAAATAATTATTATGTATTATCATATATCTAAATTAATAATAGCACATTTTATCTGCATGTCAACATTTTCATTTTATATTCGACAATATTTGATATTTTCTATATTGATTTATAAATATATAATAATTGTAAATTTTAATTAGCCAAATACCTGCCAAACAACACCTTGATATCAATTTAAAAAATTTGCTTGACAAATTAGTAATGGTATGATAATATATCTAAGCGACTTGAAAATACAGCACGCGCCAGTAGCTCAGTTGGATAGAGTGTTTGACTACGAATCAAAAGGTCGGGGGTTCGAATCCCTCCTGGCGCACCAGTTAAACCCACGCAGATAACTGTGCGGGGTTTTATTATATCTGAAAGTTGCAATTTACATTATATGCTGCCAAATTGGTACATACCCTTTTATACACTATTATTACCTCTGAAAAACGAAGGCCCTGACGCCAACAATTATAGCGCCAGGGCTTTTGTTATGCTCGTTATGTTATATAGAAAAATTAATTAGGTCACAGGATTCTGCCGTTTTTTATAAGATCTTCTATCTTGGCGATATCGGGCATTGACATGATTGCGCCTTTTTGAGTTGTAACAAGTGAACCTGCGGCATTGGCAAAGCGCAAAAACTCGTCAAGTTCAGATGCTGTAAATTCCGGCAGTTCCTTTTTCGATTTGAGAATACGGTAAAGCATTGCCCCAAAGAAGGCATCACCCGCTCCTGTTGTATCAACAGTCTTTACGTCAAAAGTACGCTGTTTGTGAAAATTTCCTTTAAAGTAATACGCGGAGCCTTCTGCACCCATTGTAACAAATATAATCTTGGTCCCATAGGTCTTTGAAATATATTCTGCACCTTCACAAAGGTCATCAATACCGGAAAGCAGGCGGCATTCTTCATCGGAAACCTTGAGAATATCAGCATACTTTAAGCCTTCCGAAAGGACTCCAACGGCGTCTTTCTCTCTCCACAACGGTTCACGGAAGTTTGGATCGTATGAAATAAGCAGCCCTCTCTTTTTTGCTTCTCCGGCAGTATGGAGTGTTGCACTCCTTGCCGGTTCCTCCGTAAGCGAAACGCCGCCAAAGTGAAAAAGCCTTGCGCCTGAAAGTATGGAAAGGTCAACCTCGTCTATTGTCAGCTCTTTGTCCGCACCATGTTTTCTTATAAAACCAAAATTCCGGTCCCCGTCCGGCGAAAGTTCAACAAACGTGAAAGTAGTGTTGAAATCTTTTGAGAGGATGAGCCCCTTTGTTTCAATGCCGGCTTTTTCGAGTATATTCTTAAGGTCATGCCCGAACAGGTCGTCCCCTACTTTGCCGCAGAAGGACGTAGTTATCCCGAGTTTTGAAAGCATAGCCAAGACATTTGCCGGCGCCCCGCCCGGATTTCTTTCAAAAATAGGATTTCCGGCCGGTGAAAACCCTGCGGGAGTAAAATCAATAAGCACCTCGCCAAGCGCTACAACTTCACTCATAATTGCAATACCCCTTAAATACTGATTCAATATCGCCACCAGTTACCGACATCTGTATTATCCCAGATCTTAGGGTTATCATGAATATCCACTTGCCGCCAGTCCGAAGATTTACTATAAAATCACTCAAGAAGCCACTTTATTGACTTTTCAAGATATGCGTTCCAAAAATCCCAGTTATGGACCCCTGGGCTTTCTATATAAGTTTCCGGCACATTTTCTTCTTTAAGAAACTTGGCGAAAGCCCTGTTCGGTTCAATTAGAAAGTCTTCTGTCCCGATGGCGCGGAAAATCGGAGGAATTCTCTTGCCTTCTTTTTTTAACTTACGGATAAGGAATTCCGGATTATTGGGGCTGTTTTCTAATTTATCGAGATCACCAAAAACGGAGGCGTAATAATAGTAGTCTGCAACAAAATCCTTGTCGCCCTCCTTCATATTCTCGATATTGTGTATTATAAGGGCCGGCGAAAGAGCGACGATTTTTTCAAAAGTATCCGGAAAAACAAGCCCTGTGTGAATTGCCCCGAAGCCGCCCATTGAAAGGCCGCCAATATATGTATCCTCCCGCTTGCCGGCAATACCGAATGTTTTGCGGACATATTCCACAAGCTCTTTGCCGACATACTGGCAATAAGCATTGCCCGTTCCTTTGCCGTCAAGATAAAAACTATTCCTGCAGCTAGGCATTACAACGGCGAGATTATACTTTCCCGCAAGTTCTTCAATGCGGCTGCCTGTTAGCCAATCTTTGCTGCTTCCGGAATAGCCGTGAAGCAAAAAAAGGGTTTTTGCAGAACGTTTATAATGCGGATTGCCTTGCACCATTTCCGGAACAGTGTCATTTGGAAGAATAACTTTAAAATCCATTACCCCCGCCAAAGACTTTGAAAAAAAGTCTACCTGAAAAAGAGCCATGACCCGATCCCTCCGTTCCCAATTTTGCAAGAGATTATGTTAATGGTTCACCCGCATCTATAAAGACGACTTCAATACCGGCGACAATATCTTTGATCAGTCGTGTAAATGGTTTAAGTCCAGTTCTCTTTATCACTCCATCAATAACTTTTTATTGAAACTTAAACCATTCTACCGGTATAGCGTCAGCCATTTTAATACCACCAGGGGTATTCGGATGGAGTCCGTCACCTAGATGTAACCCATCCTTAATATACTGTGGATTCTCCTCGTCCCTCACAGCGGAATCAAAATCAATCACTCCGTCTGCTACCTTCTGAGTTCTAATAAAATGGTTAGCTTCAAGTCTTAATTTCTCTGCTTTTTCAAACCAATCGTTTTCCTCGTGTCTGAACGGCATTATTGTTCCGAGAAAAATTTTGCTTGAATGTCTGTGCGCTGTTTCAATAATTTTAAGGCAGCCTTCTTTATACTGATCTACTGTTACAACTTCTTCAATGTGATTAAAAGCATAGGGGTGCATGAAATCGTTGACACCAATGAGCATTATCACATATTCCGGCGTCTCATATTTATATACGTCTTTTTCAAAACGCTTTACTCCTGCATCACCAAAAATTGAACCTCCGCCTATTATCTCCGGCACAACGGTGTGATCATGAAGAAGCCGGTTGCCGCTGATACCGCGGTTGAGAACTGTTATCTTTCCTGGTAAAAGCTTATATAATTTATCTGTCAGCGCATCACTGTAATAAGACATATGGGTAATGGAATCGCCAAACAAGGATAGCGTTTTTACGTTCTCATCAGTATAAACTTCGAGGCTGGTAAAGCCTATAACCTCGTCCGATTTGTTCGGATCAGACTTAAGAGCGGGAAAAACGTCATAGCTATCATATTCTTTAAAACTTTGTTCACGGGTAAAATCGCCGCCGATGCCGTACCTTGTCGTAAAGCATTTTGCCGACCATGAAGAGCAACCAGCATATATATCGTTCTTTTCTTTTATATAAACAGAAACAACAATGTCTTCATTAAAGTTAATAGAGAAATCAACAGGATCACTATAAAATTCTTTACGAGGTTCAATTGTTATTTTTGTATTACCTTTATAAGTTACCGGCGTAAAGTTTGTTATTTCCTCACCGCCGCGCTCTTTCTTTGAAATGACAACACTTTCGAGTATGAGCGGCTTATCTGAAAAAAGGTTCGAAAATCTTATCCTTATTTTCTCCCCTGAAAGATTGTTTCTGAAAACCGTACGCTGTGTAAGATTTTCAATTGTGCCAATACTTGAATTGTAGTCTATCAGAAGATAGCTCCATGTTGTCTTCCATTCCATAATTGTACCTCCCATATTATTTACTCGATAACGAGCTGATATAGTTTGCTTGTTCTTTGCCCATTAATACTGTATTTTATTTATAATAATACTTATTCGGCTATCGCTGCCAGCGAATTAAATTTATTTATCTCATGAAAAATATCAATTCATCTTATAAACTGTTATTTCTATCTGGCCTTCCTTTTCACCAATAGTAAGTGAGCCGACATAGACTCCTGAATTAAGCCATGCGTATTTTGAATTATCGTCAACTTGAAATCTCGGCGAAGTTTTAATAAGTGCTTTCGAGCCATTTGGTATTTTACCCTCGTTTTCAACGGCGATATAAACCCCATCATCCGTCTTTAATAGATACTTCGCAAAAACATGAGAGATGCCATTTTCCCGCTGAGTGTTCCAATCTGCTCCGCCTGGTACAACAGTTCCGTTAATTTTCCCTTCAAACGTTCCTCCGACAATCGGAATTACCCTCAGATATCCGCTGCCGTCGGACTTGACCTCCATATCTTTCTCACACTGGACATGGATTTTCATAATAAGTTCTGCTTCTAAAGTCATATGTCCTCCTAAAAAACGGTATACACTTATATCATTTCATAAAGGTTATCTTTGGTGAAATTACTGAGTTGCATAGCATGAAATTTTTAACGTCACTGAAATTTTGAAACATTCCATTAAAATGATTATATTATAAAATACAAATTTATTAAAGTCGTATATCGCTATATGTTAGAACTGTTTTGGTTTTCCGTCGTTACAACCGCTTCAAATCCACATATAAATTATATTTCCGCAGTTTGAGTAATTAAAATTAGAGAATAACCGAAAAACCGCGGTCCAAAAGGACTGCGGTTTTTGAATTGGTGTCAAATACCGTATTTATCACAATTATGCAGTAATATATGATTAGCAATCGTATCTAACTCTTTTTCAGCAGCGGTCCGGTTTTAGAGAAACGCATAATTGTCAGCACAGCAACTGCCGCTGCGAGTACAGCAGGTACCACTGTTTGTACTGCCGATACAGCACCGCTTTGTGACAGTAGTCTGAATCCCCGCAGCAATGCGTTAAGAGTAAATGTATCAAGAAGCGGAAATCCGAGCATACTTAACAGCACCGGCCCGGCAAACAATATGAACGAGGAAATCAGTGTCGCAAGAGAAGAACGTGTATAGAGCGACAAAGCCAACACAATCAATGCACAGCAAACTGCGGCAATCAGCCGGGCGCCGTAAAACATACAAAGCACTCCGAACAGCGTCATCCATTCCGGCATTGCGGAAAACTCAGGTATACTGGCAGCAGGGGCGGAAAGCTGAACAATGCCGTAATATCGGCAGGCACCAATCAAATCCGGCGCATAACACAGTACAATGATCGGTATAAGCATTACAAGACATTGGAGCATTTTAATCCGAGCTGTGACGCCGCGCCCTTTTGGATAAGCCCGGATAAGCTGAACCGCACCGTTTTTGTATTCTATCGCAAAAACGCCAGCAAAGCAGCCGATAATTGCAATCACAAGTATCAAGGCATCCATCAATCCGTCATCGATCCCGTCAAGTCCCATCAGCCGTTTATATCCTCCGTCATATACGAAAGACAGTGGGCGTTTGCTCGTTTTAATATAATTGTACCGCTCCATCACCTGTTTAAAGGCCATTTTCCCTTTGCTCTGAACAGCAAGCGATTGGGACATCCTCGTGAACTCGGCAAGGGTCAGTTCGCCTTCATTAAACTTTTGCGACAAGGCCGCCTGTGCCGCGTCCAGTTTGTCAAAACGAGTCTGCTCTTCTTTGAGAAAATCCACTTTCTGCTGCGTCACTGGCCCGGCGAGTTTTAACATGTAACCGCGGTAATAGACATCGTCCTCTGATAATGACGAGGAATAATGGAACAATGCATAACACTGCACTGCTATAAGTGCGACGAGCAACAATAGCACCCTGTTGGGAATAAGCAGCTTATGCCATTCGTGGTTTGATACATGCACACTGGCACCTGGCCGCGGCAGTTGAAGCCGCAGCGAATGTGCTCGAGGCATAGCTGATATTACGCTGTAAGTATACACACAAAGCACTATCAGCACAATTACCAGCACCGGCACCGCAATAGACAATGCCACCAGCACATTCACAGGGAATCCAAACAAATCAAGATTGAGATATTCCTTGTATAACGGGGAGACAAACAAAAAGCATATCAAATTGATACATTTGAATACGCCGAGTGTCCCATACTGTGAAATAATGGCATACAGCGCATATTCGCCGCCGAAAACTGCCACTGCCAGCGCGTATGCCGTAATAGGGCTCCGCGCGAGTATGCACAACAGCAGCAAAACAAGACCCGCCAGCAGATAAGCGACGTATTTGCTTACAAGATACAATATCAGGTACTGCCCCACTGTCAGCATAAGTCCAGAACCATTGTAGCCCTGCACCGATTGGAGCGTGCGCGACAAATCGCCGAACCCGCCATATACCCCGCCGGCAACAGCGAAATTGACGGCGTAAAACAACAGTAACAGCACAAAAGCACTCGCGGCGACGGCACCTATCTTTGCACCCATCAGGCGCGCACGTCCCCGAGGTGTTGTGCGGGTCAGCGTGCACAGCCCCTTTTCCTTTTCAAATGTGACAAGCCTCAGACAAATGGCAAACAGCAACAGCACAGCGATAATGTCGGTGCCCGCAAAGCCTGTCGCCATATTCACGCCACCAGACAGTGAAAATGTGAGTTTTCGCCCTCGCAAAGAAGACATTTCCGCTGCAGTCTTCTGTATATTGCGGTAATCAAACGTATCTGGTTTTGAAAATATGGATACCTTCCGCATTTGTTTTGCCTTGTCGTCGATTGATTTTAAATAATTGTCATAATCATGAACACGGTTATATTCTTTGAGGACATAGTTATAAAGCCGCAACTCATGAAAAATGTCATTTGTGTATTTTAAGTATCCACCTTTTTTGTACAGTGCCCTATATTGGGCCTCCTGCTCTTTTGTTAATCCCGTCAATGGCGCACCATATTCGATGTTTTGCAGCACCTGCAGTTTCTGCTTGCCCTGCTGGAGCATGCGCTCCTGCTCGGAATCAGAAAGTTTTGAAAGGTCGGAATAAAGCGCACAGACAGCATTTGGGGATGGCTCTGCAGTTATTTCATTGCGCCACAGCAAAAAGCCATTTAAAATGAGCATTGCCGCCAGCGTGAGCAAAAAACTCCGCCGGAGAAAAACCTTAGCACATTCTCCTACAAAAAGCTGCACTACGCCGTCACCTGCACTTTTTCGCCTTCAGGCTTGTCTCCAAAGCAATCGAGGTAGACATCTTCAAGCATTGGGGCAGTCTCACGCGGTGAGTATTCCTTCGGCGGAACATCTGTCAAAACTCTTACCGCAACGCCCTGCCGCACTTTGGCGATGTTCCCGACCTTATAATGTGCCTGCACCTCCGCCAGCTTTTCCTCCGGCACCGTCAGCTCAAACACTCTGCCCTCGAGCCGTTCAAGCAATCTACCAGGCTCCTCTTTTGCTATAAGTGAACCGGATTTCAGCAGCAGGACTTCTTTGGCTATATATTCGATATCCGATACGACATGCGTTGCAATGATGACAATGCGCTCAAGGGCAATGCCCGCTATCAAATTCCGAATACGGATACGCTCCTTCGGGTCAAGCCCTGCAGTCGGCTCATCAAAAACCAGCACCTTTGGGTCTCCCAATATCGCCTGAGCGATAAGTATGCGCTGCTTCATGCCGCCCGAAAAGGCCGACAACCGTTTATTCTCTTCGCCCTCCAGATTAACAAGGCGCAGCGCACGGGCAATCTGCTCCCGGGCATCTGACTTTTTTATTCCTTTGAGTGAAGCCATGTAGTAAAGAAAGCGCTTCGCAGTAAATGTATCATAAAGCCCCTGCTGCTGAGGCATATACCCGAGCAGTGCGCGAAAGCTCGCCCCCATCTTATATATGTCCTGCCCGTCAAATAAAATCTTTCCCTCGTCAGGCACAAGATTTCCCACTATTAAGTTCATCAGCGTGGACTTTCCGGCACCGTTCGGCCCAAGCAGCCCATATACCCCGGGCGTCAGCGTCATGCTGACTGAATCAAGCGCACGCTTTGTCCCATAACTTTTGGAAAGGCCGATAATTTCGAGTGTCATGACTATGTCCTCCTGCCTTATTTATTTACAGTCTTCCAAGCTTCAATCTGGCGGTTCACCTCATCTAGCACCTTATCAATGCCTGCCGCCTTAAGCTCACGCTGCATCTGCGCAAGTGCCTCCTCGGCATTTGCTTCCTCGCCGTCCCACAATTGCTCCGTGTATTTCGCAACAACGGCGTCGGTAGCCTTAACCTCTTTTTTGACACTGCTGTCGTCAAAGAAAAAGCCGAGGATAGGAGACTCCTTAGCAGAGGCGTTATATTCTTTGCAATTAGACATATCTATCCCGAATTCAGGCGACGAGTATAAAAGCAGATTGTTGGCAAAAAACATCTGGTTTATTGGATCATGATAATCATTTTTATTCGGAACAACCTTACCGTCTTTCAGCGTGTAGTTCTGCCCTTCGATACCATATACAAGCAGATTTGCAATATCTTTGTCTGTAGTGCATAATTTCAGCATCTCAAAGGCATTTTCCTTGTTTTCTGACCAAGAAGCAATTCCGTTGATAGCGTGGTTGACTGCTGATTGTTTTGCATAGAGCGGACCGATCTTACGAAAAAGCATATTAACCTTGTATTTGCCTGAGCCCTCTGTTCCACTTTCTGCGAAGTAGCCTTCATATCGCATGAAATAATTATCAGGATTATCGCAGATAAATCCAAGATCCCTATACCGTTTTGTTGTAATAAACCACTTCTTTACATAATCCTGTTCATACATGTTTACTGCTTTTGCGCTCGGATCCATAAGGTTAATACCTATCGCTTTGGTTATGGCATCATAATTCATCAGACAGTTATTCGATAAATCCGTTAATAATACTAAAGCGCTGAATTTTTTATTTGTTTTTTCACCTTCATAAACCTTTTTGAGCATATCCTCATAATCCCACAGGTCTGCGGATGGATTTGAGATATCAAGATGATACTTATTCACAATCTCTTTATTGAATCCCAATGCGGCAGGTACTGCCACATAACCTTGAACGCGAACACCGTATATCTTCCCGTTTACGGTTATCCCTTTCCAGATTTTATCATCAATTGCATTTTTCACTGCCCGTCCGCTCTCCGTCGAAAGCATTTGCGTCAAATCGGTATAAATACCGTTTTTTACAAAATCATAATAGTTGTTTACAGTCTTGTCTGCATTGCCAACGCCAGAATAAATTAAGTCCGCCTGCTGACCTGAATTCTTTAATTCCATAATTGTCGGCAAAAGACTATACGATTCCCAGTTGTCTTCAATTTTCTTGAAACTGACACGGAAATTATATCCCCTTTTTTTCAGCAGACTGTTCAGCTTATTTACTAAATCCGTATCAATGGGAGCATATTTGTTTGTTATCCAAACAAGCTCGTTCTTTTTTGATGATGAATTATGTATTGACGACTTAGAATTTTTTCTGGTATTATTACCGCAGCCGAAAAAAGTAAAGCACATAGCAAAAGCTAACAGAACAACAGCAATTTTTTTCATCTAGTTCGCCTCTTTCACAATCAAATGTAGAGCAGCGCATCGCGCTGCTCTACTAGTCAAAAGCAAAGGATAATATTTTAAATAATCTTTACTTAAAGACGTCGTGCTTAATAGTCATAGGTGTCACTTGACCAGCTACCACCACTTATCGTAACAGTGTGGTGGCCAGAAATGCACAGCATATGGTGGTTCGACGGAATATCTAATATGACAGTTGCACTAGGTGAAGTCTCGGGAGAGGAACTGCCATATAAAGTTCGATTATAGCTCTTCCAACTAGAATCGGCGCAGTAAAATGTTGCATTTACATTAGCAACACCATAACCACCACTGCAATATGTATACGACCAATTACTTTTTACATCAGAAACTCCACCGACAGAATTCCCATTAATCGATCCGGTTTTCTCGCTTATAGCAAACGAAGAAAGTCCAACTATGGACAGCAAACTTAGAGCTACTACAGTACTCACAATCTTTTTTACATTTTCATAGCAAATGCCTCCTTCTGTCTTATCATTATCCTTTGCTTTTGGTTTTCAGATCATTTAATTATTGTGCATTTCAATTTTCCTTTATAGAAATCTTTCTTATTCATATATGCGTAACTCAAATCAGAAGTCGAACCGGTCAGCGCCTCATTTTTCCCAACCGAGAAAAAGACTAAGTCTGATGACGCCCCGATTACAGAATAACAGTCGTTTCCGCTGCGAAGTTTTACTTCTGTGCTTTTCCCTGTTTTCAGGTCGTACGCATATGAAGTTTTTATACTCGTGTATGTAACAGATTTCCCGTTAAAAACGCCGCGCGAATAAAACACCTTGCCGTCGGCACATTCTATAATCCCATTATACAAATCCTTGCCCGATGCAATTATTTGCAGTTCATCATTGTAAAGTAAGTATCGGTAAAGGGTCGTAACATGGGATGATTTGTCTGTTGTCATGTAAAAAATACTCTGATACAATGTTGGCGAAATGCCGAATTTATCAAGCGAATTGAGAATTTCAGTCTCTTTGCCGGTCGAAATATCATAACGGTATATGGATTGATGGCCTATTAGCGACTTAAAATATGACAAGTTAGCTTCATTGTAATCTATATTGGGATCCGCTTTCTTCTTATTATCCTGGTACATGTAGTACACTGCGTTATTGTAATAACCGAGAAGTCTTATCGACGCGTCAATACCACTTCGTACTTTGGTAAGCGTACTGTCTTTGTGTGCCGCCAGATCATACATACCGATACTAACTTTGGGGTTACCAATCGGATTTAAATTTTCGTCATATTGCTGCACGGTTTTTTCATAAAACAGCTTATTATCCGCAATCGCCAACCTAAAGCCTAAATTGCCATTTATCGATATCAACCGCTTTTTGTTAGAACCATCGGAATTTGCCACATAGATTACTGAATTTTCGTACCCCGGCACTAAAAAATACAACTTGTCGTTATACTGTGCAAGCAACGGTATACCGTCAAAATATGCGTCGCATGTTGTTTCATCTTCGTGAGTGCAATTCGGGCGATTACATAAAACCACACTTTCTTTTGAATTATAGTCGAAATAATAGTATCGGTTATCATTTTGATTCTGTTTTTGATAATAGAACCCTGACTTACCCATGCAGGGCTCACCGATATTTGCAAAAACTATTTCGTCACTTTGCTCGCTTTTAACATGTATATGCAGCGCCACCGCTGCCGCCGCGCTGCCGGCAAGCACCACCACCGCAATCACAGAACACCATATTACCCGTCTGCGCGTTTTCTTTGTCATACCGCTCTCCTTGTAATCAATCGCCATTTATTGCCTGCATTATACTACAATCTTTGGCAATATTCAACTTCTATTAGAACACTTTGTGATTATTATTCATTTATTTATATTATTAGTTAACTTGAGCATTTAAATATTTGTATTTGGCATAATTCGATACTGAAAAAGTCCTCAACGAGATGTAACAATAATCTACTTATTTACAGTCTTCCAAGCTTCAATCTGGCGGTTCACCTCATCTAGCACCTTATCAATGCCTGCCGCCTTGAGCTCACGCTGCATCTGCGCAAGTGCCTCCTCGGCATTTGCTTCCTCGCCGGTCCACAATTGCTCCGAGTATTTCGCAACAACGGCGTCGGTAGCCTCAACCTCTTTTTTGACACGGCTGTCGTCAAAGAAAAAGCCAAGTATAGGTGACTCCTTAGCAGAGGCGTTGAGCTCTTTATAATTAGAAAAATCCATACCAAATTTCGGTGATGGATACAGAAGCAGATTGTTGGCAAAAAACATCTGGTTCGATGGAGCATGTAATTTATTTATATTCGGAATAACTTTACCATTTTCCAGCGTGTAGTTCTGCCCTTCGATACCATACACAAGTAGATTTGCAATATCTTTGTCAGTGGTACATAATTTCAGCATCTCAAAGGCATTTTCCTTGTTTTCTGACCAAGAAGCAATTCCGTTGATGGCGTGGTTGACTGTTGATTGTTTAGCATATAGTGGGCCTACTTTCTGAATGGTAACATCTACTAAATTTTTGCCACTTTCTTCAGTTGCACCTGTCCCGTAACCAGAATCATATCGCATGAAATAATTTTCAGCGTTATCACAGATAAATCCGAGATCCCTAAACCGTTTTATTGTAATAATCCACTTCTTTACATAATCCTGTTCATACATGTTTACTGCTTTAGCGCTCGTATCTGTAAGGTCAATACCTATCGCTGGGGTTATGGTGTCATAATTGTTCAGACAGTTATCTGAAATTACTGCTAAAAATGCACTGAAATTTTTGTTTGTTTTTTCACCTTCATAGACCTTTTTGAGCATATCCTCATAATCCCATAGGTCTGCGGATGGATTTGAGATATCAAGATGATACTTATTCACAATCTCTTTATTGAATCCCAATGCGGCAGGTACTGCCACATAACCTTGAACGCGAACACCGTATATCTTCCCGTTTACGGTTATCCCTTTCCAGATTTTATCATCAATTGCATTTTTCACTGCCCGTCCGCTCTCCGTCGAAAGCATTTGCGTCAAATCGGTATAAATACCGTTTTTTACAAAATCATAATAGTTGTTTACAGTCTTGTCTGCATTGCCAACGCCAGAATAAATTAAGTCCGCCTGCTGACCTGAATTCTTTAATTCCATAATTGTCGGCAAAAGACTATACGATTCCCAGTTGTCTTCAATTTTCTTGAAACTGACACGGAAATTATATCCCCTTTTTTTCAGCAGACTGTTCAGCTTATTTACTAAATCCGTATCAATGGGAGCATATTTGTTTGTTATCCAAACAAGCTCGTTCTTTTTTGATGATGAATTATGTATTGACGACTTAGAATTTTTTCTGGTATTATTACCGCAGCCGAAAAAAGTAAAGCACATAGCAAAAGCTAACAGAACAACAGCAATTTTTTTCATCTAGTTCGCCTCTTTCACAATCAAATGTAGAGCAGCGCATCGCGCTGCTCTACTAGTCAAAAGCAAAGGATAATATTTTAAATAATCTTTACTTAAAGACGTCGTGCTTAATAGTCATAGGTGTCACTTGACCAGCTACCACCACTTATCGTAACAGTGTGGTGGCCAGAAATGCACAGCATATGGTGGTTCGACGGAATATCTAATATGACAGTTGCACTAGGTGAAGTCTCGGGAGAGGAACTGCCATATAAAGTTCGATTATAGCTCTTCCAACTAGAATCGGCGCAGTAAAATGTTGCATTTACATTAGCAACACCATAACCACCACTGCAATATGTATACGACCAATTACTTTTTACATCAGAAACTCCACCGACAGAATTCCCATTAATCGATCCGGTTTTCTCGCTTATAGCAAACGAAGAAAGTCCAACTATGGACAGCAAACTTAGAGCTACTACAGTACTCACAATCTTTTTTACATTTTCATAGCAAATGCCTCCTTCTGTCTTATCATTATCCTTTGCTTTTGGTTTTCAGATCATTTAATTATTGTGCATTTCAATTTTCCTTTATAGAAATCTTTCTTATTCATATATGCGTAACTCAAATCAGAAGTCGAACCGGTCAGCGCCTCATTTTTCCCAACCGAGAAAAAGACTAAGTCTGATGACGCCCCGATTACAGAATAACAGTCGTTTCCGCTGCGAAGTTTTACTTCTGTGCTTTTCCCTGTTTTCAGGTCGTACGCATATGAAGTTTTTATACTCGTGTATGTAACAGATTTCCCGTTAAAAACGCCGCGCGAATAAAACACCTTGCCGTCGGCACATTCTATAATCCCATTATACAAATCCTTGCCCGATGCAATTATTTGCAGTTCATCATTGTAAAGTAAGTATCGGTAAAGGGTCGTAACATGGGATGATTTGTCTGTTGTCATGTAAAAAATACTCTGATACAATGTTGGCGAAATGCCGAATTTATCAAGCGAATTGAGAATTTCAGTCTCTTTGCCGGTCGAAATATCATAACGGTATATGGATTGATGGCCTATTAGCGACTTAAAATATGACAAGTTAGCTTCATTGTAATCTATATTGGGATCCGCTTTCTTCTTATTATCCTGGTACATGTAGTACACTGCGTTATTGTAATAACCGAGAAGTCTTATCGACGCGTCAATACCACTTCGTACTTTGGTAAGCGTACTGTCTTTGTGTGCCGCCAGATCATACATACCGATACTAACTTTGGGGTTACCAATCGGATTTAAATTTTCGTCATATTGCTGCACGGTTTTTTCATAAAACAGCTTATTATCCGCAATCGCCAACCTAAAGCCTAAATTGCCATTTATCGATATCAACCGCTTTTTGTTAGAACCATCGGAATTTGCCACATAGATTACTGAATTTTCGTACCCCGGCACTAAAAAATACAACTTGTCGTTATACTGTGCAAGCAACGGTATACCGTCAAAATATGCGTCGCATGTTGTTTCATCTTCGTGAGTGCAATTCGGGCGATTACATAAAACCACACTTTCTTTTGAATTATAGTCGAAATAATAGTATCGGTTATCATTTTGATTCTGTTTTTGATAATAGAACCCTGACTTACCCATGCAGGGCTCACCGATATTTGCAAAAACTATTTCGTCACTTTGCTCGCTTTTAACATGTATATGCAGCGCCGCCGCTGCCGCCGCGCCGCCGGCAAGCACCACCACCGCGATTACAGAACACCATATTACCCGTCTGCGCGTTTTCTTTGTCATACCGCTCTCCTTGTAATCAGTCACCATATATTACCTGCATTATACTACAATCTTTGGCAATATTCAACTATACTAAATCGATTTTGTAAATATTTTTTATTAATTATTTTATATTTCCTATTATTGGTGCTGAGATCGTAGCATAAAAGAATTGACGAATCATATGTAAAAATAGTATTATTTTATAAATGCTTAAGTTAAACAGATTTAATTATTATTGTATATAATATACATAATTTTATAATCAGAACCATAATTAAAATCTGCATGTGCCAATTTGCGGCGTTCAGAATTAACTGAGATTTATAGCAAAGGCATCGTTGAATAACAAAATATCCGTTGATCCTGCAAGCTACAATGAAGCCCTTACCATAATAATGGATTTATAAAGCGCGAAAGGATGAAAGCTATGAGTGACATTATCAAGGTTTCTTCGTTGAAAAAGTCTTATGGCAAGGTCGAAGCCGTAAAAGGCATTGATTTTACCGTCAAGAAAGGTTCCCTGTTTGCTTTTTTAGGCCCAAATGGTGCGGGAAAATCAACAACGATTGATATACTTTGTACGCTCAACAAATTTGATGAGGGACAAATTAGCATTGCCGGATATGATTTAGAGAAAGACGCTGAGCAAATAAGAAAAAAAATCGGCGTTGTTTTTCAGGACAGCGTACTGGACAAGAATCTGACAGTAAGAGAAAATCTACAAATTCGCGCGGGCTTTTATTATAAGAAGAAAAGTGAGATTAAAGAAGCAATTGCAAAAGCTGCCGAATGTGCTGAGATTGGAGATTTTATTGACAGGCAGTATGGCTCACTCTCCGGCGGGCAAAGGCGGCGTGCAGATATTGCCAGAGCCTTGCTTAATACCCCGGAAATTTTGTTTTTAGATGAGCCAACAACAGGTCTTGACCCTCAAACAAGGAGACATATTTGGGCTACTGTTGAAAAACTCCAAAAAGAAAATAAAATGACCATCTTCTTGACGACTCACTATATGGAAGAAGCAGCAAAAGCGGACTATGTTGTGATAATAGATAATGGCCTTATTGTCGCCCAAGGGACACCCTATGAGATGAAAGAAAAGTATAGCTATGACCATATACGGCTTAAAGTTAAGGCTGAACATAAAGACTCTGTAATTAAGTACTTAGAAGAACAGAATATGAAATGGCAGTCATCCGAAGAGTTCTTAGATGTCAGAATTAAAACAACAATTGATGCACTGGATATACTGCCGCCCATCAAAAACTACATAGAGGGCTTTGAGGTATTACACGGCACTATGGACGACGTGTTCTTAAGTGTTTCCCATGTGCACATGCGGCGGCACTATTCAGGCAACTCCTTATGGGCAAGGCAATGGATACGGGCTTTGCAAATTTGCCGGCTTCATCATACGATAAGTTCAAACTGGACCTCGGTGTTACTTATAAGTACGGCGACTGGGTTGCTGAGCCGTGGCTGCATATTGCCGTATTAATCGCAACCGGAATAATATTCTATGCTTTCGCTTTGCTGAATATATCTCGGAAAAGAAATCAATATTGATATTACAAAGAAAAACAGCCCATGAAGTTTTGTGATCCGCCCCTGTCAATGTAGACCAGGGAAATAATTAAAACATGGTTATTGAATAGCTACTGCCAAATGGTGGTAGCTCTTTTTATGCAGCAAACTTTGCCTTGTACTTCAGAATCCGTTTGTTCT
>NZ_JBAIZF010000031.1:0-44981 GCF_036762875.1 [Clostridium] cellulosi
TTATTCATAGCGAATAGGAAACCTCCTTGCTTTGTTGGTGGGTTGCAGCTCAACTATAGCACAGGCTTTTCCTATTCGCTATCTTTTTTTATCCGCTAGTGTAACACATCTATTGTAATCCTACAATCAAATTAATTTGATATACCCATCCAGTGTTGCCTTATTCCTTTGCCTGCATTATAATGTATATTGTGTTTTCTTGTAAAATATAATTGCATGAAAATTCCGTGTGGAAAATGTTTCACCTTGTCATTATCAATTTATCTGGAGTGAAAGTAATTGAACGAAAAATTTTGTAAACTTGGGTTCCGCCCTGCGGATATCTTACTCCCAAAGAACTGCAACATGGAAAAATGGAGCGTTGTTGCATGTGACCAATATACCTCTGAGCCGGAATATTGGAAAAGTGTTGAAGATTTTGTGGGTAACGCACCTTCTACGCTGCATATGATTCTCCCTGAAGCGGAGTTAAATGCTGACGGCGTTGAAGAGCGTATCTCATCAATCAATAAAAATATGGACGATTACCTTGACAGCGGCGTCTTTAAAGAAATCAAGGAATCTTTTATTCTCGTTGAACGCACCCTCAAAAACGGAGATGTGCGCACTGGCCTTGTCGGAGCAGTCGACCTGGAACAATACGATTATAACAAAGGTGCAGCTTCGCTGATACGTGCGACCGAAGGCACTGTCCTTGAAAGAATTCCTCCGCGCGTCCGCGTCAGGGAAGGCGCAAGTCTCGAACTGCCCCATGTTATGCTGCTGATTGACGACCCAGAGTGCACAGTTATCGAACCGCTAACCGAGCAAAAGGCACAGCTTGAGACATTATATGATTTTGACCTTATGTTCGGCAGCGGACATATAAAAGGCTACAGGGTAAGCGGCAAGGCACTTGACAGCGTTGCTGACGCACTTTCTGCCTTAGGAGACCCCACATCATTCAACAAAAAATATGGGTTAGAAAACAAGCCCGTTTTGCTGTTTGCGGTTGGAGACGGCAACCATTCACTTGCTACTGCAAAAGAATGTTGGGAACGAATCAAAAAGACTTTACCTTGCGGAGAATACAATCATCCGGCGCGGTACGCTCTCGTGGAACTTGTAAACATCCATGACAAATCCCTTAATTTTGAGCCTATCCACCGCGTCGTGTTTGAAACAGACCCTGACAAGATAATTAGAGAGTTCTTAAACTTCTATCCAAGCGCAAAGCTCGGCGAAGGCGAGGGGCAGCGCATAGAATTCGTAAGCGCCCAGAAACGCGGCGTTTTGACGGTTAAGAATCCGGAGAGCGGACTCGCCGTTGGAACACTCCAGAATTTCCTCGACCAATACATAAAGAAAAACGGCGGCAGGGTTGATTATGTCCACGGCGAAGAAGTCGCCGAGTCGCTCGGCTCAAAGCCCGGCAATATCGGATTTTTACTTCCGCCGATGGGCAAGTCGGAGCTTTTCACAACCATTATTACCGACGGCGTTTTGCCGCGCAAGACATTTTCAATGGGTCATGCCTATGACAAGCGTTTCTACCTCGAGTGCAGAAAAATAAAATAATTTATATGCAAATAAGGCTGCCGAAACGGCAGCCTTTTGTTTTGAAATCTATTTAATTATAATTGCTTATGCATTATTTTGTTACTTATTGACTTTTATATGCATAAGTAGTAAAGTAGTAAATAATGGGGGGGAAGATAGGGAGTGATATGTTTGGAGAAAATTAAAAAATCGTTGTTAATAACACTTGCTTCAATCATGACTGTCTTCTCGTTAACTTTTACCGTAAACGCTTCATATATGGAAAGAGTAGTAGCTAGTTTTGACGAAACTTTTATTTTTAATAAGGGTATGCACTATTATAATAACTATTCATATAAAGACCTTATTATTCCAGTTGGCTATACATATAAAAAACTTCCTGATACCATAAAAGAAAAAACTAACATTCTTGAAGGATTGATGCAAATAGCTATTTTGCACCATACATGTAATTATCAAGTATATAAAGTAAAGCGTTAAATTTAAATTTTCCCCCATAAAATTTTATTGGAGGATATAATGGAGACACTTATTTTAAATAATATATCAAAGACATTGTCCAAAAGACAGATCTTAAAGAATATATCATTCAAAATGAACGATCATGAAATTGCCGGTTTTATTGGGCCAAACGGCGCCGGCAAAACAACTACTATGAAGGTCATCACCGACTTGCTCCGACCGGACGAAGGAACTATACGCATATGTGGATTTGATTTAAAAAATCAGCGGGAAAAGGCACTGGAAAAATGTTCGGCGATAATCGAAACTCCAAGTCTTTACAACTACTTGACTGGAAAAGAAATTTTACAGTATATAAGTAAAATACGAGGCATTAAAAAGGAAAGAGTGGAGGAAATCATAGATTTCACCGGTCTTGGAGAAAGAATATGTGACAAGGTCAGAAAATATTCGCTTGGCATGAAGCAACGGTTAGCCCTTGGAATTTGTCTACTGACGGCCCCCGCTCTTTTATTATTGGATGAACCGACAAACGGCTTGGATCCCCAGGGAATTATAGATCTCAGGGTAATGCTGAAAAAACTAAAGGACCAGAACGGCACATCCATACTTGTCTCTTCACATAACTTAAGCGAAATTCAAAAAATCTGTGACAGGTTTATCTTTATTAATGACGGTAAAATAATTTCTCAAAAAAATAATATAAACACCAACATAAAAACATTTAGAATGGAAATAAGCGATGCTGAAAAAGTAAATAAATTATTCAGTGAGCGCAGCGATATAGAGCAATTTAAAATACATAACAATAATGTTCAATTTTCGATTAACAACAGTAAACTATCGGAACTCCTTAAGGAACTTTTGAATAATAACATTGATTTTACGGACTTTGAGCAAATTACATGGAATATTGAACAGGAATACGACTGGATATACAACAGGGAGGATTTAAATTGCGATCACTGATATCTTTTGAATTATTTAAATTATTTAAACGGAGGAAGAATATAGCAGGAATAGTCGCATTTATTGTTTTAATATTGATTTATATTTTTACTTCAATTGGAATGGAGAAATCAAGATATGCAACAGATATATCTCTATGTAAGGACGATATTCAGTCTAACGAATCTATGATAAAATCAACAGACACTCCAAAAGAAACTGTGAAATTATTATCAAAACATGTCAGTTTAGTAAAAACAGAATTAAAGGCCCTTGACAATGGCGATTGGAAAACGTTTTTAAAGGCAAAAATACAAGACAATAATAATAAAATCAGTGAGATAAATAACGATTCTCTTATCAGTGGCGATAACCCAGACGAGCTAAAGGCTGAAAACAGAAAATATCAGTATTTATTAAATAACAACATAAAACCTATATATGAAAACTGCAATACGCAGGCCTTTAATTTCCTAAAGAACGTACTTACCGATATAATGCCGATAATTATGCTGATACTACTGTTTTTGATTTCAGCCGATATAGTTTCCAATGAAGCAGAAGGAGGCAGTCTCCGATTGCTTTTGGTTCAGCCTGTTTCAAGGAGTAAAATTATTTTCTCAAAATTCGCAGCGTCTGTCATATACTGCTTTTCTGTAATAATTTTTATTTTCGGAACCTTTTTTGTTATTTTAGGCTTAACACGCGGTTTTGGTTCTGCTTATTACCCGATATCTTTTAACAACAACTGCTTTTTAACCTTTTTTAACGCAAGAGACGTAAGCGTATCCATAATACCTCTGTATGCCTTTCTTCTATTATCAGTTCCAATATTAATACTGCTGATTATTGCAACGGTATCCTTTTCATTATTGTTCTCTACAATATTTAATAGCAGCGCAACCTCAATTTCGTTATTGATTATACTTACCGTGGCTGTTTATGTTTTCTTGAATCGTTTCAATATTCTAAAGCCTGCCGCACCAATATTGTTCTTTTCATATACAAATATACCGGGGCTTCTGGACGGTACAATATCTAAATCAATGCATCTTAATTCGATTACTTATACAAGCGGTGTGATTGTTTTTATTCTCTATACAATAATTTGTTACGCAACTTCAAGTTTTATATTCAATAAAAAAGATATCCATTGATTATTGCTGTATCATCAGTTAAACACGAACATAAGGTATAGTAAATTCTAAATAAAAAGGATTGTTTTCAGCCGGTTTTGGCGGGGAACAATCCTTTTTTGGGTATTGTAGATTATCCGAATCAATATAATTGATTTATGACGCTTTGATAAATTCCTGTGTCCAGAAAACAACTCCGGCGCTGTTTTTCGCCATGCCGACACCTATCTGATTATATGCCGGACTCAAGATATTTGCCTTATGTCCCGCCGAATTCATCCAAGCATTCATTACTTCCTGCGGGGTTCTCTGTCCCATGGCGATGTTTTCGCCGGCAGCTGAAAAACGAATACCGAAATTCTGCATCATCGTAAAAGGCGAACCGTAAGTCGGAGACGTATGTGAGAAATAATGCTTGTTTTCCATATCCTGAGATTTGTAGCGCGCCACGCGGGAAAGCTCCCAGTTTTTCGTGAGTTTCATAAGTCCCCGTTTTGCGCGTTCGTTATTTACGAGCCTTATAACCTCATCTTCAAAGGCTGTCGTGCTCGGCTGAGCCGGAATCGTGATTTTCTGACCTGGATAGATAAGCGAGATGTTTTTAATCTGCGGATTTGCAGCAATCAGTTCACTTAATCCAACCTGATGTTTAGATGCAATTTTCCACAGCGTGTCGCCTGATTTAACAGTATAAGTTGACTGCGCCGATGCAGTAATAGTCAGCATACATGCCGAAACAATGGCAGCAATGGTTCTTTTTAAATGCAACTTTACCACCTCATCCGTATTTTTATCTGTCGGAGGTGGTTTATGTCTGGTATATAAATGAAGTTTGATATATTTCATTATTATTTCTATTATTTAATTTAATATAATTAATTGCACCCGCAGCTTAAGCGTCAAATAATATTAAACTAAAAGCGGCCTGATGGTATTCAGGCCGCCTATATAATGTTATTACGTCAGCGAAGCTTTATATGCACTTCACGGAGCTGTTGTTCGGTGACTTCGCTCGGCGCTCCCATCAGAAGATCCTGCGCATTTCCGTTAAGCGGGAAGGCAATGACGTCGCGGATTGTATCCTCGCCGGCAAGCAGCATTACTATCCTGTCTATACCTGGTGCCATACCGGCGTGAGGCGGGGCACCGTAGTGGAACGCCGTATAAAGAGCGCCAAATTTTTGGATAAGATCCTCTTCCGAATATCCAGCTATTTCAAACGCCTTTTTCATAATCTGCGGCGAATGGTTTCTCACTGCACCTGACGACAATTCGACACCGTTGCATACTACATCGTACTGGTAAGCCAGTATATCTAACGGGTCTTTGTTCTCAAGGGCTTCAAGCCCTCCCTGAGGCATTGAGAACGGGTTGTGAGTAAACTCAATCTTGTCTGTTTCCGGATTATATTCGTACATCGGGAAATCGACAATAAAGCAGAACTCAAACGCATCCTTGTCGATGAGATTGAGGTTTTCACCGAGCCATGTCCTTATCTGGCCCGCATACAAATCAACTGTCTTAGGCTTGTCGCTGATAAAGAACAGCGTCTCTCCCTGTTTTATGCCGCTAAGTTTAATGATTTCCTGCTTTTGTTCCGGCGACAGGAATTTTTCAATCGGGCCCTTGAATTTGCCGTCATTAAGTGTGATATAGCCGAGCCCCTTCATGCCGATACTCAGGGCAAATTTCAGAGAGTTTTCAAAGAAACTCCTCGAACAGCCGGAGCAGTCAGCTACGATGCCGCGGACAGGTTTATTCTTGAACGCTTTGAATTCAACATTTGAGAAAAATTCGGTGAGGTCGCAGATTGTGAGGGGATTTCTCAAGTCAGGCTTGTCAGTGCCGTATTTGAGCATGGCTTCTTTATAGGTAATGCGTTTGAACGGAGCGGGGGAAACACGCTTGTTTGAAAATTTCGTAAACGCCTCATACAGGACAGTTTCGGCGATTTTCAGCACATCCTCCTGCTCAGCAAAGGCCATCTCGAAATCGAGCTGATAAAATTCGCCCGGAGAACGGTCTTGCCTTGCGTCTTCGTCGCGGAAACAGGGCGCAATCTGAAAATATTTATCGAAACCAGACACCATCAGCATCTGCTTAAACTGCTGGGGAGCCTGCGGCAGGGCATAGAATTTGCCCTTGTGCTTGCGGCTCGGAACAAGGTAATCCCTCGCGCCTTCCGGTGAGGAAGCGGTAAGAATCGGGGTCTGGATCTCCATAAAACCGAGTTCCTGCATGCGGTTTCTGAAAAAGCTTATAACCTCTGAACGCAAAACTATATTTTTATGAATCTTCGGATTGCGCAGATCAAGATAGCGGTATTTCAAGCGGATTTCCTCGCGCGTGGCGACAGAGTCTTTGATTTCAAACGGCAGCATATTTTTACATTCGCCCAAAACCTTAATGCTGTCTGCGTGCAGTTCAACAAGTCCTGTGTCGAGTTTTGGATTTATTGTATCCTCGTCTCTTTTGCGGACAATTCCTGTGGCCGAAATGACGGTCTCACGGTTTATACCCTCGAGCATTGAATCGTCGTGAAATACTATCTGCGTAACTCCATAATGGTCACGCAAATCCAAAAACTTGACGCTTCCATGGTCACGTATCGTGTCAACCCAACCGGCAAGAGTGGCTCTTGTGCCGACATGCTCAACCCTGAGCTCGTTGCAGTGATGAGTCCTTAACATCTTTTAACCTCCCAAAACAAAAAATCCCGGAAATTATCTTTTTAAAATAATTTCCGGGACGAGCATTCTTTGTTTTGCCCGCGGTGCCACCCGCATTGACGCGAAAACCGCGCCCACTTTAATATTTAATTTCCGGTATATTAAAAGGTGAAGTGTTCCCCGGCTTACTACTCTTCCAGAACGCGCTCTCAGTCGGTGACGCGTATTCCCTGTTGGAATTTCCACAAAAGCGGAGTCTTCGGGTTCTATTATATTCCATACCAAAATATCTGTCAACATATATTATTGGGATTTTGTATATCAAAATACTGAATAATTTTACTTTAATTTGCATTTAAGCTCCCGTAAAGAGCATTACATAATTGGCAAGGGGGCCGCCGCGCGGTTTTTTCTCATAAAAAAGCTTCCATCTAAGCCAATCGTCAAGATAGACTGCAAACGGCATAAGAAAAAACCACAGTATGCCATAAGGCAGGCAAATCTGACCCATTAAGTTAAAAGGAATACTGGAGTAATCCCAGATATCAAGCCCGAGTTTTATATTCAATATATAGCCGCTCACAAATTCAATCACGAGTGTAATCAATGTGCCGATAAGACACTGCTGCCACATGCGGCAGCCGCAAAAAAATGGGTGTTGATTTAATAGCCCGACACAGAGTCCGCATAGGCCGCCAACCCATATCATCGGAAGATATGTAACGCCCCGCCAAAGAAGCTCGACAGTCGCATAGCACATTCCGAGGACAAACCACAAAACCATCAGCCGCCACAAGTGCCTTAATACACGCAATTATATCACCCCACAGCACTACCCGTAAATTTTATGAGGCATGCTGTAACCATATACCTTGCGGCAAAACAAAAACCTGAACCGATACAATAAACCCTTCAGTTTATCATATGGTTCAGGTCTTTGTTTTAATTCGGAAAATCACACTGTCAGCAGCATTAAATATAAAACATCGGGCTGCTCGCCATGTCCCTGTAATTCTCAACGAGGTCGCGCAGTGATATTGAGTCGGCTGCCTCGGCGAGGCTTTCGTTTAGTTTATCCCATACATTTTTCCTGAGACACTGCTGAATATCATTGCTATCTGCGCCGCTGTCTGTATCCTCATCAACTACCATAAGGTCACCCTCAAGGCTGCGGAGAATATCGCCGACTCTTATTTTTGAAGGCTCCATCGCAAGGAGATATCCCCCCGAGGCGCCTTTTATACTGCTGACAAATCCCGCCTTTCTGAGCAGTGAAAACACCTGTTCGAGGTAGTTTACAGAAATATTTTGCCTTTTTGCAATACTGAACAGCGACACCTTTTCCCCGTTTGAGTTTACCGCCAAATCGAGCATGGCTCTCAAACCATATCTGCCTTTTGTTGAGATCCTCATACTAATTCCTTACCTATATTTTGTATTATGATTATACCGCCGCTGATTCGATATTTCCGCGAAGTCCAATCTCATCAGCAACAGTCTTCATACCCTCTATTGTCTGTTCAATTATATAATCTAACGGCTTGCCGAGCATCTCAGCGCCCTCGGCAATTACCTCGCGGTTGACATTGGCGGCAAAACTCTTCTGTTTCCACTTCTTCTTGACAGACTTTGTCTCAAGGTCAAATATGCTTTTGCTCGGCCTTAGAATTGCCACCGCGGATATAAGCCCCGTCAGTTCATCAATTGTATACAGGACTTTTTCCGCGTCTGTTTCAGGTTTAACATCGTTGACAAGCTTATAGCCATGGCTCTCAATCGCCCGAATTATGTTATCCGGAACGCCATAGGGCGTCAGTATCTCGCGGGTTTTATGACAGTGCTGCTCCGGATATTTTTCAAAATCCACATCATGTAAAAGCCCTATTACGCCCCACTCTTCCTCGTCAGCTCCAAAGAGCTTTGCAAAATGGCGCATAACCGCTTCAACCGTTATCGAGTGGCGCAGCAGGCTCTCCCCTTTAATGTTTTCATTAAGGATTTTTAATGCAGATTCACGGGTAATCACTTTTACCAGTCCTTTTATTACTAATCTTATATTAATAATGGGTATATTATACCATAGATAAAGAATATTTCAAATCTCTGCTGATAATTTAAGATGATAAAAGGCAACAAAATCAGCCACTATGAAAATTATTTTATAAGTGCGTCATCAATGCCTTCAAACTGCATATTGTAATATTTCGCGTAAATGCCGTTGAGCTTTAACAGCTCGGCATGTGTTCCCCGTTCAACAATACTTCCATCGTTTATAACTATAATTTCATCTGCGCTGCGTACAGTGCTAAGCCTGTGGGCTATAACCAGCGTAGTGCGGTTTTCCGCAAGACTGTCGAGGGATTTTTGTATATATCTCTCGCTCTCGTTATCAAGGGCAGAGGTTGCCTCGTCAAGTATCAATATAGGCGGATTCTTAAGGAATACGCGGGCTATTGAGATTCGCTGTTTCTGGCCGCCGGAAAGTCGTACACCACGTTCACCGACATAGGTGTCATAACCGTCCTCAAGGGACATTATAAAATCGTGGATATTCGCTTTCTTTGCAGCCTCTTCGATTTCTTCCTGAGTGGCCCCCGGTTTGCCGTAAGCTATATTGTCCCTGATACTGCCGGCAAAGAGGTAAACATCCTGCTGAACGACGCCGATTGCATTTCTAAGCGACTGCTGCTTGAATTTTCTGATATCCTGACCGTCGATAAGTACGCTTCCTGACGTTACGTCGTAAAACCTCGGCAAAAGCGAACATATAGTCGTTTTCCCGCCGCCGGACGGGCCGACCAGAGCAACCTTACGCCCTGCGGGTATCTTTATGTTGATGTTATTAAGCACCGGGTGCTCCTTGTCATAGCTGAACGAGACGTTCCTGTACTCGATATCGCCCTTGACATTTTTGAGTTCCACAGCGTCTTCAGCGTCTTTGATTTCCGGCTGGGTCTCAACGACCTCAAGAAAACGCTTAAAACCTGCATAGCCCTTTTGGAACTGCTCTGTGAAATTGATAAGCAGGTCGATAGGATTAATATAGATGTTGATATAGAGGGCGTAAACCGCAAGGTCGGCGGCTGAAAGCGTGCCGTTGACGATAAAAAACGCCCCTGACGCGACAATAACAATATACAAAAGGCCTTCAAAGAACGAGTTGCCGGCATGATAGCGGCCCATAATCATATAATTGTTAACCTTTGATTCAAGGAAAGCATTGTTGCTGCAGTCGAACTTCCTGCGCTCCACAGGCTCGTTTGCAAAAGACTTGACTACCCTTATGCCGGAAAGGCTGTCCTGAACACTGGCGTTTACTTTAGCTATCTTGACACGGTTGTCAAAGAAAACGGAAGTCATCTTCTTATTCATGAAATAGGAGTAAACGACCATTACCGCGGTTACCGCGAACAGAATAAGCGTCATTTTTACATTTATCGACATAAGTATGGCAAAAGAACCGACGATTTTTAACAGTGAAATAAACACGTTTTCTGGGCCATGATGGGCAAGCTCCGAGATATCGAACAGGTCGGAAACCAGCTTCGACATCATTTCGCCCGTATTGTTCCGGTCATAATAGGAAAAAGAAAGCTTCTGCATGTGATAAAACAAATCACGCCTCATATCGCTTTCCATACGGGCGCCCATTATATGTCCCCACGAGGTTATGAAATACTGGCAGAAATACTTGGCAATATACATTGCGACCAGTACTACCCCGATAATACCGATAGAATGAAGTATAACGCTTTTGCTTTGAGTAAAGACTGATTTTGTCACATAGCTCAGAATCAGGGGAAAAGCTAAATCTACGGCTGAAACAACCAGCGCGCAAAACAGGTCAAAGAAAAATAGAAATTTATATGGTTTATAGTAACTTAAAAACTTTTTTAAAACGCTCGACTTCTTCACGATATCCTCCAAATAAAATTAGTTTTTATATTCCTCGATAAACCCGCAGCGCGGGCATTGCGTATATGTTGAAACATTTATAGGCAGTGGGATAACCAAAAGCAGCAGCCAGCGCTTTCGGGTATAAATATAATGCGTCCCGCTGTAACCGCAGGCAGCGCAGTAACGCTCTATATTACCCTGCAAGACAGGTTTTCCGTCAAACATACCGAATGAAAAGAACAAGATATCAGCCTCCCCGTTCTTTCGCAAAATAATCCTTTCCAAGGAGATAAGAATGTGTCTTGAACCACTGGCGCCTTAAGTCATAATCGGGCATCAGCTCACTGACACGGTTCCAAAACGCATGTGAATGGTCAAGATGACTTAAATGCGAAAGTTCATGCACCACTACATAATCTATCATATCTATAGGCGCCATAACCAGCCGCCATGTAAAACACAGCCCGCCTTTCGATGAGCATGAGCCCCAGCGGGTCAGCGCGCTCGTCGTTTTAAGCGACGTATATTTTATATTGTGCTTTTCCGCGTAAAACCGCACACGCTCTGAAAAAACCTTTTTTGCCTCTTTCTTATACCAGTTAATTATAGCAGTCTGCGCACTACCTTTATACGCCGCCGGCACTGTCAGATATCCGTTTTCCGCTGTAATTTTACTTGCACTATCGGAAAAAGTGAGTGTATATTCGCTGCCTAAAAATACGAACTTCTCGCCCTCGGCCCACTGTTTCGGCGGGTTCTCACGCTTTCTTTTCAACATCTCTTTTTGCTTTTTTAAAATCCAGTCAGCTTTTTGCTCCACTGCACGCTTTATCAATGCTTCGGGTGTTTTAAGAGGCGCGCGGACAACAAGCCTTCCGTCGTTTTTTATCTCAAGAGAAATAGTTTTTCTCCTCGACCTTATTATTTCTTCAGCTTTTATTTTCAAAACGGACACCTGCCGAATATTGTACTTTTCCTTTGCATTATCATTAAAGTTTAACGTATTTCAATATAAAAGTCAAAACGAGTTGATTACTATATTAGCGGTTGATTGGAGCGCCTTCTTAAACTAATGACGAGATTTATTTATTATGATATACTTTAATTATCCAAAAGCAGCCAATACCGCTTATATAAATCGATTACCGGGAGATAAAGTTATGGAAAAAATATTGCTTGTAGAGGACGACTCCGCCCTTGCTGTCGGGCTCAAATACAGCATGGAAAAAGAAAACTTCTCTGTTGTAACCGCAGGCGGGGTAAAGGAAGGTTTCGAAAAGTTTCAAAGCGAGACATTTGACCTCGTTGTTTTGGATATCGGACTTCCGGACGGCACAGGGTTCGAGCTTTGCAAAATGATTCGTGAAATATCAAATGTGCCTATTCTGTTTTTAACCGCATGCGATGAGGAAACTAACGTCGTAATGGGGCTCGACATGGGCGGAGATGAGTATATAACAAAGCCTTTCAGGCTTCGCGAGCTGATATCCCGGATTAAGGCGCTACTAAGGCGCGCCAAAGGTAAAAACAGCGAAAGAATCGAGTCGCTGGGGTATGTCCTTCACCCTGAAGAATGTAGGCTTTTAAAAGGCGAAACCGAGATACCTCTAACGCCGGCCGAATGCCGCCTTGTCTATCTTTTGATGTCAAACCCCGGCAGAACACTTACGCGCGGCCAACTGCTTTCAAAGCTGTGGGACAGCGGCGGGGATTTTGTAGACGAGAATACGCTGACGGTCTATATAAGGCTCCTGAGGACAAAGATAGAGGAAAATCCCTCCTCCCCTAAGATAATCCTTACAGTCAGAGGAATCGGCTACAAATGGAACGTCGGCAGCGGAGGTGCAAACTGATGTTTCAGTCAAACATTTTTGAAAACAGTGAAAACAAGCGGCTCTTTGCAGTATTCGCTGTCACAGCCGCTCTTTTTATAGTCTGGACTATCCTATTCACTGGTTTTTTTATAAATAATTTAAAGGAATCTGTTGTTGAAAGAGAAGCATCTATCGCGGGTCAGCTTATAAGCAGCGGGGTGGCCGACAAGGACAGCGTTATTGCGGCGTTTACGTCGGGCAATAACGCGGAATTTGCGTCTCAAGGCGAACAGGCATTCAAGGCAGCAGGATATAATATCAAAACCACCGACTTCGTGCTGCCGTTTCTTGGCGGCGAAAAAAAGTCCTTTTATATCGGTATAATTGCCGCCGCTATCATATTATTGGGAATAATCTTCTTAGCATATTGCGTTCGCATGAACCGAGTTTATACAAAAATCGAAGAGGCCAGGCGCCAAGCAATAAAGATAAGCCGCGGAGATTTCAATACACGGCTCGACGATACGGAAGAAGGCGCCTTTGCAAGGCTGTTCCATGCGTTTAATGAGATGTCCGCCGGCGTCAGCGCAAAATATGAAAAGCTATCAGAGGATCGTCTTTTTCTTAAGAACCTGATTTCGGATATATCACATCAGCTTAAAACGCCGTTGTCCGCGTTAAAGATGTATAATGAGATACTTTTGCAGGAACCTTTGAGCGACGCGGCCCTTGAATTCACAAAAAAGAGTCAGGAACAGCTTGAGCGCATGGAATGGCTTATATTGGGTCTTTTGAAAATGGCAATGGTTGAAACAGGGTTCCTTGATTTAAATATTAAAGAACACAATTTAATGTCGATTATAAAGGATTCAATCAACGATTTCGAACTCAGCCTCAACAATAAAAACATTGAAGTAATCCTGTCCGGCGATGACAAAATTTCATTAAACTGCGACGCCGGATGGCTTAAAGAAGCATTCGGCAATGTAATTAAAAACTGTATGGAGTATACTCCTCAAAACGGAAAGATTACAATTACAATCGAAGAAACCCCCATTATGATTTCTGTCAAGTTCCACGATTCGGGAAAGGGTATTCACAGAGATGACCTGCCTTTCATCTTTAAGCGCTTCTATCGCGGGAAGGGCAGCCACAGTTCCGGCAGCGGGATAGGGCTTCCCCTTGCCAAGTCCATTACCGAACAGATGGGCGGGACCCTCACAGCGGGAGGCGCATACGGAAGCGGCGCGGAATTTACCTTTTCTTTCCCAAAAACCGTTATCTAATTTGGTCAGGCGCTTCAATTCTGCCGCATTACCGTTTTACCCCGCCGGTGACATCTTACACAACATTAAAAAACTGTAAGGTTTTGTCCGGTTTTATTTATGGATTTGTAAGAATGGATTGTTATAATGTTGCCGTAAGATGAAAACCACCGGTTCACGCCGGCAGCTTGCCTGCGCCGGGTCTTGTCAAAAGCACGGCAGACAGGCTCTAAACACAGGAGGTCATCATATGCAGATTTTAGCAACCCACGACCTGTCCAAGGTCTATGGAAAAGGCGAAACGAAAGTTGTAGCGCTCAAACCGACTAATTTAACGGTTAATAAGGGAGAATTTATTTCGATTATCGGGCCGTCTGGTTCAGGCAAATCAACACTTCTTCATCTGCTCGGCGGGCTCGACTACCCCACGTCCGGCAGCGTTACCATCGACGGCACCGATTTATTTTCAATGAAAGAAAAGAATCTGTCGATTTTCAGGCGTCGCAAAATCGGGTTCGTATTTCAGGCATACAACCTCGTCCCTGTCCTTACGGTCGAGGAGAATATCACCCTGCCTATCTTGCTCGACCACGCCACTCCGGATATGCAGTATATCAACGAGCTTATAAATACGCTCGGCCTTGACAACAGAAGAAAACACCTGCCGTCACAGTTGTCCGGCGGCCAGCAGCAAAGGGTGGCTATTGGGCGCGCCCTCGCGACCAAACCATCTATTATCCTTGCCGACGAACCGACAGGAAACCTTGACAGCAAATCCAGCAAAGAGGTTCTGTCGCTGCTGCACATGAGCGTTCAGCGCTTTAACCAGACTCTTATTGTAATTACCCATAACCCTGAAATCGCCGAGGGGGCTGACCGCATACTGCGCATTGAAGACGGAGTCGTAACTGAAGTCAAGGCAGGTGAGCGGCATGATGGATGAGAGAGGTATCGCCCTGCGCTATTTGAAAGCGCAAAAAAAACGCAGCATACTTCTGGCTTTCGGCGTAACCCTCGCCATTGCGCTTATCTGCGCCGTCTTTTCAATGTTAAACGCCATGCAGATGTATACGGTTATTGAGGCGAGCGAAAACGGTATATGGCATATTGTCGTCAAAAAAACCTCATCTGAGCAGGCTGGCCAGTTAGCAAAAAGAATTGATGTTGCCGCATCCGGACGGTCATTAGAAGCAGGAACGGCAATAATTAATGAAGATTTATCCATGGGGCTGACAGGCTGCGACGCTGACGGCGCAAATCAGCTTAATTTACACATAAAAAACGGCAAGCTGCCCCAGTCTGATAATGAAATTGCGCTGGAAGAATGGGCAGCCCGCAAAATCAACTCAAAGCTTGCTGTCGGCGATACGATTACAGTCACTCTGATGGACAAAACCTCAAAAACATATAGAATCAGCGGAATCCTTAAAGACCACAACAAAAACAAGAGTAGTAATTATATTGCCGGCACCATCACTTTGAACGAGGCTAAACGTATAATGAAAACCGATAAATCCGATACCCTGTTGCAGGTTAAAAGCGGGGTTGATATAGAGGATTTTGTAAACAGCCTTGTCAAAGACCAGAAAATCAGCAAAGACTCGATTCTGCAGCATACCACCCTGCTCGCCGCAGAGGGAAGGTCAAAAAATGATAGTGCGAAGCAAATCTATATAATCGGCGGATTTCTCGCTCTGCTCGTGGTCTTTGCCGCCATTATAATGATTTACAACGTATTTAACATCTCCGTAGCCCAACGGGTCAGACAATTCGGTATGTTAAGGGCGCTCGGGGCTACTCCCAAACAAATCCGCACGCTTGTAAAATCAGAGGCAGTGTTTGTTTCGCTGTTTGGAGTGCTCCCAGGTATTCTGTGCGGCATAATTGCAACAAATGTGCTGCTTCTCTTCCTTAGGACAATAATGCCGGAGTATTTCAGTTTTTACAGCGGCAGTATTTATATCTCTTGGATTTCGCTTGTAATAGGCGCTGTAGTCGGAATACTGGCAACATTCATTTCTTCCCTGCTGCCAGCCCGAAAAGCTGGAAAGATTTCACCAATTGAAGCGATGACGTCAGTTGTACGCAGCGGCAACATTAAGAAAAAAACTGCCTGGGGTATTCTTACCAAAATACTTCCGATTGAGGCGGCTGTTTACCAAAGGCGCCTTATGTTCCGCAAGCGTTCATTTATTGTTACAGCACTGTCGCTGTCTTTTGGCATACTGCTCATCCTGTCTTTCAGCCCGCTTACGGAACTATTCAAAATGGGAACCTCTCACAACTACGATTTAGGCGATATGTATATTATCACTGCCGACGGCTCAGGCATTCCAGACGACCTTATTGATTCCATCGGAAAGATAGACGGCGTAGATAGGATATATCCAAAAAGAATGGCATCTGTTGACGCGACATTTGAATATAAACTGCTGGGCGACGACTACAAGGACAGCATTAAAGACGGTTCTCCGTTTTCGTTAAAAGCCGATTCAAATGGGTTTGTAAAGCCGCCGAGCAAGTCAACGCTTATCGGCATTAGTGACAGCGACCTTAATAATCTCAAATCAAAACTCGTTTTCGGACGCATTGACCCAAATCAGCTCAATAATGAAAACGGCGTAATTCTAATTTTGAATATGTCAACCTCCGCATGCAACTCTGACCTTCGTCCCGGACAATTTATCAAAGTCGGGCCGCGCAAGCTTAAAATATGCGGCATTGTTAAGCCTGACGCTCTGATGTATGCAGCTAATGACAAGGTATTTCTGGGTATGTATACAACAGAAAAGGTCTTTAACTCAATTAATTCAAATAAACCGAGCCTTGTTACGCTTAACCTTAAACGGGACGCAGACAGCGATATCGTTTTCAGCAAATTAAAGGAATTGACCAAGGGCAATAAAAATCTTAAGGTTTACAACCAAGCTGAAGGTCAGGATGTCTCAAAGAGGATTGTGCTGGTCGTTGACGTATTTGTGTATGGCTTCATCACAATAATTGCATTAATCGGAATCCTTAACATCATAAACACTATGAGCACCAGCATTATTACGAGAACCCGCGAAATAGGCCTGCTGCGGGCAAGCGGCATGACTATGGGGCAGGTTACGGCGATGGTTGCCTGTGAGTCGGCACTTTACGGCATACTTGCACTCATTATCGGCCTTGCCGCAGGTATACCGCTGCACCGCCAATTCTTTATCCTTTTGATAAAACGCAATTACGGCATTCCGTGGGGCATGCCATGGTATCTCGTCATAATATCTTCTGTCATCACTGTAGCCGCGATTATGATATCTATCATTTCCCCGCTCTCGCATATTAAGAAAATTGAAATCACACAGGCAGTAACAGTGGATTAAGGTGTTTTCATACCTACACAAGTCAAGTACCATCGGCTAAGCCGGCGGCTTGATTAAAACCTATAAGGGCATAATACTGGCAGGCACTATTTACGCTCTGAAAACTTCCTATCCCAAAACATTCCAAAGAAAGGTGACCAGTCCTACAATGGGCTGGTCGCCTTTTTTGTTACCCTACTTTTGTAATTCCCTCTTTAAACATGCCTGTTCTGTTCCTCTTGTGATGATAGGGATCATGAATTTTTTATAACAAAATTTTTATTTGTGATAATATATAAAATATGATAAGCTTAAAGTAATCTTTTTGACATCTTGCAGCTGAGCAGCAAGGTGTCTTTTTGTTATATGCGAAATTTAGAATAGTTTTAATCTATTTTGCTCGTTATGTATAAACAAAAAGGCGCAATTTGGGGGTATGGCTTTGAGAAAGAAGAGATTTTTTCCTTTGCAGATAAAAATACTGCTGCTTTCGCTATTTGTCGTTATCATTCCTATTACGACCTTTGGAATAATATCGTTTAATCAAACTTCACAGATTATGCAGCAGAAAATCAGTCTTTCAAATATGAATACGGTTGAACAAATCGGCAATAACATCGAATTCATTGTGCAAAATGTCCACGACATATCTTTATATTTAATCCAAAACGAAAATGTGAGAACTTATTTTCATCTGCAGGGTAACGAATCGATAGACACAATTTATCACAACAAGCTGAAGATCGAAAGCGATTTACAGCAACTGATATCACCGAAAATTTTCATAGACTCTATCTATATAAAAGGTGTTAACAATCTCGAATTGAATACAGCAGATCACCGGAATGAGTTAAGTCCCAATACGGTCAGCCGGTCAGCTGAGCTTTATGGGAAACCTATTTGGTATCTGGACACAGTTTATGATTATAAAAACAGGCCGATAAAAGTCTTCTCCATGGTAAGGTCTATTTATGACACAAGCAACATCACAAGAAAGCTGGCGGTAATGAAAATTAATGTAAATGCCGACGCTTTTTATAATATTTACAAAGATAAAATGATTGTGGAAAGCGATGAGTTTTTTGTTCTGGACAACAACGACACTATCATTTCAGCCACAAGTTCGAATAAAGTCGGAGATACATTCGATTATTCAATGTTCAGCAAAAGCCGGTTGAATTCAGATATGGGTTACTTCCAGATCAAATTCAAGGGTCTTGTCTATCTGGTAACATACTATAAGTTCGGGAACAACGGATGGAAAATTATAAATATTGTTCCATTGAAGCAACTCTTGAAAGACAACACAAAGGTTCAGGACGACCTTATTATTACCATTATTATTTGCTTTGCGGTATGTACAGCAATAATAACGTTCTTTTCAGGAAGAATACTTGCCAGGCTTAAAAAATTGTCAAAATTAATGGGAAAAGTTGAAAACGAAGATTTTGACGTTTATATTGAGCCGAAAGGCAATGATGAGATAACCCGGTTATATCACAGCTTTAACAGAATGTCAGCCAAGCTTAAGGAACTGATACAAAAAGTCTATTCTGTTCAGCTAAAACAAAGAGAAGCTGAATTAATGGCTTTGCAGGCACAAATCAATCCGCACTTTCTGTATAATACGCTGGACAATATCTACTGGATGGGAAGAATGGAAAAGGCCTTTGAAACAAGTAAAATGGTTCAGGCTTTGTCAAAACTTTTCCGCCAGAGCTTGAACAACGGCGAAGAAACTACCAAAGTCAGAAATGAAATCGAGCATATAAAGAATTACATTATCATTCAGCAGATCAGATATAAGGATAAAATTACCTTTTCATTAAATGTCGAAGATGATACCCTCGATTACTTAACAATTAAGTTCGTGCTGCAGCCTTTGGTTGAAAACGCGATTGTCCACGGGTGCAGAGATCAGGATAAATGCGGCATGATTGAAATAAGCGTTTTCAAAGAAAACGGAAAGCTGTTATTTAAGGTGGAAGATAACGGCGTTGGAGTAGATCTGGACGAGATTAACAGACTTTTAGAAGAGCCCGACGGTAAGCGCGGAATGGCAATAAAGAATGTAAATGACCGGATACAGCTTTTCTTCGGCGATGAGTATGGATTGAAATTTATAAAAAAGGAGAACGGCACAACAGTAATTGTAACACAACCGTTAATAGAGGAGGGCAAGCAATGATTAAGGTAATGATTATCGATGATGAGCATATAATCCGCACCGGCATCAGGACATCAATCGACTGGAATTCCTATGGTATGGCTGTCGTGGGTGAAGCGTCAAACGGCAAAGAGGCCCCAACAAACTGATTAATGCGGTTGACGATGTTCTTGACAAAGACCCAGAATGGAAAAATGGTTTCTATGATGGTATATTTAATGATTTCGTAAAGGATGGCAAAACCTACGGTATTCCCTTCCAAAAGCTCGATACGCATTTGATTTTTTATAACACAAAAATATTCAACGATGTAGGCATTTCTGAATTCCCGACAACCTGGGCGGGATTTGTGGATGCTATCAAAAAGATTAAAGCTAAAGGCCTCACACCTATTTCACTCGGCAATAAGGATAACTGGGTTGCGGAGTCCTGCATACTCAGCACGCTGGCTGATCGTTTTACCGGACCGGACTGGTTTGACAGCATAAAGAACAAGGGCGGTGCAAAGTTTACCGATCCTGAGTTTGTGCAGGCGCTGACAACATTGCAGGAACTTGCAAAAATCGGCGCTTTCAACAGCGATATGAACTCCCTTGATAACATGCAGCAGAAAACAGCTTACTATAACGGCAAAGCCGCCATGTTCATGGAAGGCAACTGGGCAATCAGCAGCGTTGTCAATGATGCTCCAAAGGAAATCTCCGAAAACACCAGCCTTGCAATCCTTCCGGCGGTTGACGGCGGCAAGGGCGATGCCCTTGATAACTCAGCGGGCGCCGCATGGTCTTGGAATGTTAACGCAAATGTAACAGGCGCTAAGAGAGACGCGGCATTTAAGTTTATCAAAGCAGTAACAGATTCTCATTATGCTACAATCGCCGTTGAAAACAACGCCTTCCCTGCCAGCAAACCCGAAAAAGTTGATAACAGCAAACTGGCTTCTCTTTCTGTAAAGTATCTTGATATTTCGGCAAAATTCAAGCCGGTTCCGATCTACGACTCACAGCTCCCGGCAGACCTGATTAATGTTATGAATACCGGTATTCAGAGCCTGATGATAAACAAAATGACCCCGCAGGAACTTGCTCAAAAGATACAAGCAGCCTACGAGGCAAGTAAATAAGAGATAACCCTTAGAGATATTTTTCCAGGGAGGCAACTCCCTGGAAAAAAATTAAGGAGTGCATCATGATTACCAAAACACTTCAGCCTAAGCGCGGCGTTATAGCCGCACTTCTTTTTCCTGGATTATTTATATATGGATTCATCGTCATTCTGCCACTTTTCACCTCTCTGTACTACAGTCTGTTCAATTACAGCGGCGGTCTAGCTTCGAAATTTATCGGCTTCCAGAACTATGCGCAGCTAATAAAAGACATGGATTTTTGGAATGCCTTTAAAAATAATTTGATAATTATTGCACTCTGCTTGATAGGCCAGTTGGGAATTGCAATGATTATCACAGTATTCATGACGTCCAAGCTGTTAAGATTCAATGCATTCCATAGAAATGTTATTTTCCTTCCGGCTGTTATATCGGCTGTTGTTGTAGGCTTTTTGTGGACCATCATATACAACAAGGATTATGGATTCTTAAATGTAATTTTGAAGAATATCGGTCTTGGTTCCTTGATTAAACCGTGGCTGGATGACCCGAAAATCGTAATGATTTCTGTAAGTATTCCAATAATATGGCAGTACATTGGATTTTATATGGTTATCTTTCTTTCGGCATATCAGAGCATTTCGCCTGATATTTTTGAAAGTGCGGAGCTGGACGGCGCAACCGGAATTAAAAGAACATTTTTTATTACACTGCCACTGATGAAGGATACAATGAAGGTCGCCGTAATGCTCTGCATAGCAGGCAACATGAAAATATTTGACCAGATTTACGTCATGACCGGCGGCGGACCAGGCAACAGTTCAACTGTGCTGGCGCAATACGCCTATCAGAATTCCTTTATCATGTTCAGACTGGGCTATGGCAGTGCAATTTCTATCGGTATCCTGATTCTTAGTGTCTCAATCATTCTTATCAGCCGGAGACTCTTTGGAGGAGATAAAGATGATACATAAAATTGCACGCGGCCTATTAAAATTGGCAATAAACCTGTTTGTACTCTTGTTATCCATTTCGTGCATATTCCCGCTTATATGGATGCTCTATTCATCATTCAAGACAAGCAAGGAATTCAATCGTGATATTATTTCGCTTCCCACTCACATTCAGTTTGACAACTATCAAACAGTCATGAAAACCGCAAATTTTGTTGTTCCATTTCTTAATAGCATATTCAACAGTGTAATCTCAGTTATTCTTGTTATTATACTGGCTTTTGTAATAAGTTACTGCATAAGTAGGTACAGATTCAAAGCAAAAGGCTTTATTTATATATTGCTTTTATGCGGAATGCTGATTCCTATACACAGCCTGCTGGTGCCATTGTTTATACAGTTTAGGATTATCGGCCTGACTAATCAGCATTTTACGCTGATTCCTCCTTATGTGGCGATAGGTTTGCCGATGGCGGTGTTTCTGTTTGAAAGTTTTCTAAAATCAACACCGACCGAAATTGAAGAGGCGGCCTATATCGACGGAAGCAATCTGATGACCGTAATATTCAGAATTGTAATGCCGGTATGCCGTCCGGTTATCGCAACGGTTCTCATCCTTACGTTCTTGAACTCCTGGAACGAGTTCCCGTTTGCATTGGTGCTGCTTACAAATCCGAAATTAATGACTATTCCGGTAGCACTAACCAACTTCAACGGCCAGTATACAATTAATTATCCACAGCTTTTGGCTGCAATGACAATAGCGGTTCTGCCGGTTGTTCTGGTTTATATCTTATTCTCAAAGAATATTATACAGGGCATGACGGCGGGTTCAGTTAAAGGTTAGTCGAAAAATACTTTGTTAGAGGGTGAAATTATTGGAAAGAGGCGTATATTTTGACGGATGGTACAAGGACAATCATTGCTACCATCCCAGCTTGCCAATAAGAAATATCCGCATGATTGAGGATTTGGAGAAATACCGCGCTACGCTGCTTGTCTGGTCTGCATTGGGCGGCGGTTCAATATCACTGTCGTACCTTGAAAACGAGGCGTTTGGCAAGGTTGACCCAAGACTCAGGTTCTACGGATTTATGAACGATTCCGAGTATATCGCGGAATGCAATAAAAGGGGCATAAAGGTTTTCGGTATTGTCTTTGAGGTACAGGGCTGGGAGTTCCCGGTTGTACTAAGCGAAGATAAAAAGGAATTCCTTGATTTTAATATCATAAAAGGAGACAAGCCTCACGATTGGTACGGCCTGCGTGAATTCACCAGCGATAAATATCCCGATCTTTTTGAAAAGAAGTTCAGGGATTACTTCCCCGACGGATTATATAACAGCGACGGCGAAGAAGTAACCGATATCTGGGAAGAATGCTGCTCAAGAGATTTCTACGGCAATCCGACTCATTCGGAATGGGTCGAAGTAAAGGGACACAAGCATCAGGCGTATCAGATGTGCCGCAACAATCCCGTATGGCGCGAGTATTTGAAAAAAATAATAGAAATTCAAATCGACGCCGGGGTCGCCGGAGTTCAGCTTGATGAATGTGAGCTGCCGATGACATCTGTAAGATACGGCGGATGCTTCTGTAAAGACTGCATGAAACAGTTTAATGAATATCTGAAAGAGCTGAAAGCAAAAGGTGAACTGCCGTCAGAGCTTGCAGATGTTGACCTTGACAAATTCAATTACGGTGATTATCTGCGCGCAACTGGGCTGCCTTATCCGGGAAACATCAGCGACCTGCCTCTTTATAAATACTACTGGGATTTTCAGATGAGGGCCGTTAAGAAGCATTTCAACGAACTCGCGGATTACATACGGGAATACGGTGAAAAGAAGGGCAGAAAAGTACTCGTTTCAGGCAACTTCTTTAACATTATGCCGGTGTATTACCCGCTCGAGAGCAATGTGGACGTTATTATAACGGAAATGAGGCAAACCCTTTTTAAAGAAATAAGCTGGTACAGATATGTAGCGGGTTTTGCCGGTGACAAGCCTGTCATCGTGGCCGAAAATCCTTACGGAAGCGTAGTAATAGACCTTGTTAAAATGCTTAACAATGGCAAGGGGTATGACCTGTATAAATTATTGCTGGTTGAGGGTTCCGCATACGGCTGCAATATGGCGGTGCCTTACGGCGCATGGATGGGCAACACGGTAAAGGATGCCTTCTGGCCTCCGCGTGAAGTAACCGAGCAGGTACAGAACTTTATCGCCGATAATGAAAGGCTGTATTCTACCCATTCGGGCGCAAATTTACTTGTACTATACAGCTTCCCGAGCTATTACTGGAGAGAAGCGATAGCCGGTTACTCCAGCAGTGTACTGGATGACTCTGAAGGTGTTCTTTCATACAGCGTTATAGATGAAAATGATCCCAACAGCATCCGGCTTCCTTTCTGGGATGTAACGAAATGGCTTTCTAACAATCAGATTTGCTATGACGTAAAATTCATAGCTGACGGCGACTTGCGAGAGGATACGTTTAGCGGCGCTGATATTGATAAGTACGATTTGGTCGTATTGCCAGACTGCACTTATTTAACGCAAAATCAAGCTGATGTAATTGAGCAATTCGTCAAATCCGGCAAAAAAGTATTGGTATTCGGAAATACCGCGGAAAATATTCCGGGTTGGTTAGAGAACTTAAGGAAAATGGACGGCGTTTTCTATTGTCCGAATCCACGCGACAGAGCTGCCGCACTAAACGAATTTGCAAGCTGCTTTGAAAAAGCGTATGAGGGCATGCGTCAGATCTCAACAGACAATGATACTGTCGGTATACAAACTCACGAGATTGAGGGTGGGCTTGCCGTACATATCATAAACTATAACTATTCAGAAGATGCTGATGCGATTACGCCGATAGATAGGCTTAAACTCAAAGTTAATATTCCCGGAACAGAGTTTAAGAGCATAAAAGTCCATACGCTTGAAGGTAAGCCGTTAGAATTTAGCAGCAATTCGGAAGAAAACATCTTTAATATTGAACTTCATAACGTTCCTCTTTATACCGTTGTTGAGCTTATTAAATAATGAAAGCTGGTAATAGAATGATAAGCAGGAAACAGTATGAAACAATATGTGAAAAAGTGTTGAAATTCTTTGAGAAAGCTTCAATAGCGATTACCGAAGACGAAAAGAAGAAAATTGAGGTTGCGGACTTCGGATTGAATGACATTGAAAATACAGGGCTTCAGTTGGTTACTTTTGTAAATACCGACAGGGTCTGCGCAAAGGAAATGGTACTCTTCCCTCACCAGACCTGCCCCGAACACCGGCATCCCGAAATGGGAAATTCGCCCGGCAAGGAGGAAACCTTCAGATGCAGATATGGAAAGGTTTATCTCTATGTTGAAGGCGAGAAAACAGAAAATCCACACTGCAAACCGCCTGCAGGCAGCGAACAGTATTATACAGTATTTCATGAAATTGTGCTCAATCCCGGCGAACAATATACTATCTACCCCAATACGCTGCATTGGTTTCAGGCTGGTGACGATGGTGCCATTGTATCGGAATTTTCAACCCATTCCGAGGACTCCCTTGACATTTTCACCGACGTCAGAATTGACAGAATCCCAAAGATAGGAGATTAAGTCCTAATAATCGCAATAAAAATTCAAGAAGGTGAAAACATGAATGGTAAAATGAAAGTCGGAGTTTTGAAGAGCACCGGAAATATAGTATTTGAGGAAAGAGAAATCCCTCAGATCAAAGAGAACGAAATTCTGGTAAAGATAAAACATGTCGGCATATGCGGTTCGGATTTACACTATTATGAGTACGGAAGAATCGGCGATTTCGTTGTAAAAAATCCAATCGTCCTCGGTCATGAGAGCGCCGGTGAAGTTGTAGCCGTCGGAGAAAAGGTAGCTGATCTCAAAATCGGTGACCTTGTAACGCTTGAACCCGGCTATACCTGCGGTAAATGTGGATTCTGCAAAACCGGCAGATATAATCTCTGCCCCGATGTAGTGTTTATGGCAACCCCGCCATATGACGGAGCGTTCGCGGAATATGTCGCGTATCCTGCCGACATGGCGTTTAAGCTGCCGGACGGAATGGATACGGTACAGGGCGCACTCATAGAGCCGCTCGCAGTAGGTATTTATGCTGCGCAACAGGGTAATGCCGGACTTGGGCAGTCGGCTGCTATTCTTGGCTCAGGATGTATCGGCCTCGTTACACTAATGGCTCTTAAAGCCATGGGAGTAACACGCATTTATGTGGCCGATGTTATTGAAAAGCGCCTGGCTAAAGCCGCAGAGCTTGGAGCGACAAAAGTTATTAATGCGGGTGAGCAGGATACGGTGAAAACCATTATGGAACTTACCTGCGGCAAAGGCGTTGATATGGTATTTGAAACAGCAGGCAGTAAGATTACCACATTGCAGACTGCAGAACTTGTCAAGCGCGGCGGAACTGTTGTTTTGGTGGGTATGGCTCCCGAATCGAAATTGAACTATGATATCGGAAAACTGATGGGCAAAGAAGCAAGTATAAAAACAGTTTTCAGATATCGTAATATCTACCCAATTGCAATAGAAGCCGTCCAGAACGGGCTTATTCCCATTGACAAGATTGTAACTGATACGTTTAGTTTTGATGAGCTTCCGAAGGCGATTAGATACTCTATCGATAATAAATCCGATATTGTAAAGGCGGTAATCGAATTTAAATAATCGGAAGTAAGCGGTATGCCTGCGGCAAGACCGGCAAATTTGAAACGTGCCCGCAAAATTATTGCGGGCACGTTTTTGGTTAGTCTTTGCGGTAACGTGCGGTTTCACGCCGGTATGCACAACTGAGCTTATGGCATTTGCCAAAATGGCAAATGAATTCAAATCAAACGGAAGCGAATTGCTCGGCCTCTCCATTGATTCCAACCCTTCTCATATTAACTGGAGCCGTACAATGGAGCGGTATTCCTGGAAGGATATAAAAAACCCTAAAATAAACTTCCCCATAATTGCAGATAATTTCGGTAACATAGCAAAGCTCTACGGTATGCTGATGCCTGCTGCATCCGCAACAAGAACGGTCAGAAGCGTCTTTATTATTGACCCAAGCGGCACTATTAGGGCCATTCTTGTTTACCCCGTCTCAGCCGGCAGGAATATTAAAGAGATAATGAGGCTTCTTTTAGCTCTGCAGGCCTATGACAAAACCGGCAACGCAACGCCGGCTGACTGGAACCCAGGAGACCCTCAGGTTATGCCCGCGCCACAGACCATGGCTGAAGCAGCGCAGCGGATGGAAGATAAGAAAAACGGTGCAAATTCCTGTCTTGACTGGTACATCAGCTTTACTAAAGAATCAAAACAAGAGCCTGTAATTCAATCAGTCAGGCCCGAAATGAAAGCTGCCGAAAAAAAGAGCACCCCTAACGACGGCAGCAGCTTTGATATGTCGGGAATTATCAGAATGATGGGCGCTGACGCAATACTGCCCCAGCAGAGTCAAAAACAATCTTCTTCAAATATGGCCGCTTCAAGGCTTTCCCCATCTTCTGTTTTTTCTGCCGCTTCGCCTTCAGTATCCTCCCCGTCTACTGCCCCAAGTAATCAAAAACAGGCAACTACACAGCCCTCCAAAAAACAGTCAGCCAAAACACCTTACCAGCCCTCTGCTCCATATTCCTTCGGCGGAGGAATAATGGAACAAAACAGGCTGTTATTTCCGTCAGATGATAAATTCGGTCTGAACAGAGAATATTTGATCACCCGCGACTATCCGAACAACAACAAATGATAAATATATAAAACAAGCCTCACATACATGGGGCTTGTTTTTATATGCAGATAATGCGCAGAAAATTAGCGGACCAACTTGCTTGTTTAACCTGTTTAAACTCGGCTAAAGGTATGTTATTAAAGCTTATTCCCGGCAGCATAGACTTAAAACACTGCAGAATTATTTTTAAAATTGAATTATAGTGCTTGAAATATTATTTTCTTTATGATATAATACTCAACGTCGCAAATCCGGGTGTGGCGCAGATGGTAGCGCGCTTGAATGGGGTTCAAGAGGCCGCTGGTTCAAATCCAGTCACTCGGACCATAAAATACTTATATCAAAGAAGGCATAAACCTACTTTGATATAAGTACTTTAAAGAGCAATAAAAAGCAAACCTGCCTGGTTAGGGCAGACATAGCGCTAATTTATAGCGTTCCCCCTCATCCGAGCGGGCCGCCCCCAATACAGTGACGTTGGCCGGGCGGAAGTATCATTATCCCTCTTGCGGTCATGGCGATTCAAGTGTACCACACTTGATTATTCCCTATTGGGTCGCTGCGACGCTATAAGCCCCGCGCAAGAGTTAAACGTTTGCTTTTTATTCTTTCAATTTTCAAGGTTCGTGGTTTTTTTAAGTGTTTTCAGGTGCTGGCTGAAAACACTCAAAAGGCAGACAAGTGACCAGTGCTTGTTTACCTTTTGACTGTCCTCAGAATCACTGGTAAAAAATAATCAAGGGCTTTAGTGCCTCGTAACATCATAAAGCCCTTGATAATCTATCGCGAATGTGCTAAGATTGTAGCACATTACCTGCTCCCTAAAAGGTCTTATATGATGTACCGTGTATACATCTTGTAAGGCTGCCATGTAAGTCTCGGGAAAGACTTACATGGCTGGGGAGCATTTATATTGCTCCCTCTCCTATAATTATACACCTTTTTGGACAGATTTTCAATATTTTCGGCTTAAAAAGTAAATTTTTTTGCTAAAAAAGGTAGTGCCAATTCGGCACTGCCTTTTTTCAATCCTACAGTTACCACAAAACACTCTTCATCATGAAGCGTGTCCTAAAATTCATAGTGTGTCCACATGCTTAATATTTTTATTATCTTTTCGTCTTCTAAAACCTCATAGACAAGCCTGTGCTGAATATTTATCCTTCTCGAATAAGCTCCTCGTAAATCTCCCTGTAATTTTTCATATGGTGGAGGGTTCTTAAATGGATCGTCCTTTATAAGTTCAATCAGTGCCTTTGCCTTTTTATCAAGCTTTGCAGCTTTTAGTTTCGGTATATCCTTTAGAGTTTTCTTGTAATAAACAACCGAATACATTACCACTCCACCTCATCTTCCGGAACACATTCGGAAGCAGGCGTCTTCATTCCTTCGATAATCTGCTCCTTAACATTTGGTATCGAGCTTAAATGCAGCGTTTCTATAAGGCCATTGTAGTCCTCCTCACTGAGTATTACAGCATTACCGTCCTTAGTACTGACGTTTACTGGCTCGTTGTATTTAATTGTCTGTTCGAGTATTCCAAAAATATTTTTTCTAAAATTTGTTATGTTTATGTTAATCATTATTATCTCCTCCTTTGTGTACATTATAGCGTACATTTGAGATTTTGTCAATACCTATGTACATAATTGTGTGCATTACTTTCTTGACACTGTTTTGGTCGTGCGCTAAAATCGCGTTCTTGTATCGCTGGCAAAATCCCACCTATGGCCAATTTTAAGGCTTGTAAGCCGTTTTTATCCTCAGTTCAATAAAAAACCTTGGTTTAATTTAAAATCGCTTATAGGCAAAATTTCTAGCGTATACAGGCAATGCAATTTCAGCAGGTTTTCTTGACACTGTTTTGGTCGTGCGCTAAAATCGTGTTCTTGTATCGCTGGCTCTGGAGCCTGCTGCTGATATATAATCCATAACCACTTTATTCAAGCAGCTCATGACTAATTGATTCTGCTGTCAACAGAAGTGCGAAATCATTGTAAGCACACTGCAAAATTGGAAATTTTGAGCGCATTTTTAGCCCTGTGATTTTTTATGCAGGATAAAGCGTGATATCATCAGTGATATCACGCAGGTACATCAGCCAGCAAAGCTGGCTGATTCTTTATGCTATCACTTTTGATATCATAGACATCATTTTGAAAATTGGAAATGATATCACTTTCTCTGCAAACCCGCATAGTTATTGCTTTTGTTATGATATCACCAGTGATATCACATTTTTAAGAAACCTTCATTTTTCCTTGCTTTACTGTGCTATCACTATGTCTTTGATTTTAGTTTTCCGCATGGAGTTGTTCCATCGACATCCTGATAAACTCATCCATGTCATAACTCGGTTTATCTTGTTTTTCTTTTTTGCTGTCAGCTATTGCAAGACTTCTCAGCTTTGCAGCGCGACCAGCTTTTAGCAGCGACGCCCTTAAATACTCTTCGGGTGATATTATCTGTCCCAAGCGGCTTTTTTCGGCAAAGCGTTCAATCACTCCATCAATGTCAGCAGCAGTAAGTGAGGATATTGCGTCTTCGCCGTTTTTGCGTACAATACCGCATAAGATATCCTTTAGTGGATTAATCATTTCTTTGTGCTGTATAGATTCAAGACCTGTTGCTTCGACAATTTTTTTGACTTCTTCGCTTGCTTTTTCTTTTTCGTTCTTTTTCACCTTATCATTTTTTCTATCAAAACTTCGATAAGGGGAGAAAGAGGGGATAGATATATTATCTATAATAGTCTCTATAATAGTCTCTGGTATTGTTTGGACACAGTGTCCCTTCGATTGGACACTGTGTCCCTTCGATTGGACATTTTGTCCCTTCGATTGGACATTTTGTCCCTTCGATTGGACATTTTGTCCCTTCGATTGGACATTTTGTCCCTTCGACTGGACATTTTGTCCCTTCGACTGGACATTTTGTCCCTTCGATTGGACATTTTGTCCCTTCGACTGGACATTTTGTCCCTTCGACTGGACATTTTGTCCCTTCGATTGGACATTTTGTCCCTCCGTATTCTCAGACATATTTTCAGATAAAGAATTATCATTTTTATCTCCTGTTTGTTCTGAAAAATCGACTCGATATCCTTCGAGAGAATATCCTTTCGAGTACAGTGCATCAATTATTTTTATTAGATTTACTCTGTACTGGTACTTGTGATCATAAAGAGATTGAGGGTTATTGCGACGTTCAAGAAAACCTTTTTTTACGAGGTTATTAAGTTTGCGCCCGATAGTTTTTACGCTCTCCATACTCATAATTTCATCTTTCATTTCGGCAGCAGATTTATGTATCCATCCATTCAGCAGAGGCAAATTCATATCCACTGCTTCTCCTGTCGCCTCGCAGCGCTGTTTTTCTTCCTCTATAAATTTATCAAAATCACTGACACGTTCACTCCAGTAGATCATTTGGTTCAATATAATAGCTTCGGTCAAATCACCGGTTATCGCTATGTATTCCTCTTTTATTACCGCACGTTTTACTCTGCGAGCTTCCTTTTCCTCTAACATCTTTACATCTCTCCTTAATTTACAAATAATGGGAGACGAAACATACCGCCTCCCTATAATGCAACTTATTTCAATTAACCCAAAATAAAGAAATTTGCTCGACCACAGAGCTTCTTTTGGTCATATTCTGCAAGCCGCACAAGGAAGCGTGCTGCTTCCTGTTTCGGAACCGCGTTTTCTTGAGCAATCAAATCTATAAAATCAGATAAAGAATTTGTAACCCAAATATTCAGCTTATTTACATACTGTACAGAACTTCCTCTTACAAGTCTCATACTGGTTTCCTTTAGAAGCTGCGAATAATAACATTTAGAATACTCAAGAATCGTTCTTAATGCGCGAAGATATATCATTCCATACTTTTCGGCAAAGAGTTTTACAAACTCGTCATCATCCTTTGTAAGTCTTATGGTAATAGGTTTTGCAAAAAGCTTTCTGTTCTGCATTTTTCCACCCCCTTTCAAAGTGCCGAATTAGTATTCAAAAAACACATAAAAATAGCGGGTGCCAAATTGGCACTCGCTATTTTTAATCGTCGAACATCCCAACTCTGAGAGTTGCTCTTTTCCTGGCTACATAATTTTTAATTTCATCGCTGGTGAGATAAGAAACATTTGATATTTCCACCTGCTTACTCCGTGTAAAAGGCTCTAACTTTTTAATGTAATTCCAGTAAAAATCAAGCTTAACCTTTACCGGAAGACATCCGCCTTTCATGACAACAAAAGTGCCTTTTGGCATCCCTATTATTTCACCCGGTGTCATAAGCGGGCGAGCTATCATATTGAGGTTTGTAGACGTTCTTGAGCCGGCGGAAATACTGCCTGACTGAACCGTCATGGTATCAAGCGTTTTTGATAGTTCCTCGGCTGTCGAACGTGAAGAAGGTGACATATACGAGAACATTGTTATCTGGCAGGCATCTCGTAGTATTTTTGCCATCTTCGAGTCATAATTTTTTTCGAGCTGCGCATAGCTTTGAAGCGCGATCATAAACCGTATCCCGCGTGACCTTACTGCGGTAAACAAAACATCAATGTCTTTTATCGGCGGCATATTACCAAATTCGTCCCAAAGACAAAGTACTTGGCGTGAAAGCTCACCAGACGGATTTTCATTTGCTTGTTCAATAAGATCATTCATAAGATATCGAATGAAAAGCGACGCAAAAAAATGCCTCGTCGTATTTTCGTCAGGCACAACAAGGAATATTGCGGTTGGTTCTTTAATAAAGTCTATATCATTTATTTCCGGAGACTGTTCGCAGACCATCTGTTCTAATTCGGCATCAATAAATGATACGAGCTTTCCAAGAGCAGATGAAAAAATGTTCATACTTGTCCGTACATCTGCTTTCATAGACGGTCCTGCAAAGTTCATAATTCTGTCATTGTCTACATATTTCAGAAGTTCTTCGAGGCGGTTTTTCTGTACGGTTTCAGTACTGTCTTCCGTCAAGCCGTTTAGCTCAATTAACAGCTTAAATACGGATATTATATGGCGTTGGTTTTTCTCTCCATATTCCGAAACAAGAAGTATTAGGGCTGTTATAAGTCCCTCAGAAGTTTCATTGAAAAACTGTCCGCTGTCACTTATACCCTTGACGTCAACATTTTTAACAATCGACGCCGAAAGGATTTTCGCATACCGTTCAGCTCTTGCATAATGCAATATTTTTTTGCTCTGATCGCTTTCTGACTTGTACTTGTCTATTTCTTCATTTACCGTGTTCATAAGATTAACCTTAAAGCTTTTTAACGGATAACGAAAATCAAGATATAGAACCCTATAACCGTCTTTTTCAAGCTGTTTCCCACAAGTGGAGAGTTCTTCACCTTTGCAGTCAAGTATGAGCATACTTGCGCCCTTACCTTTCGTCTTGCGGTTTACAGCACCGTTATATAGTATCGTAGGTATAAACACCCTTTTCGTCTTGCCACCGCCTGGAGGTGAGATAAGAAGTAGATTTTGATCAGAAGTATCAATTTTCCAATACTTTCGTTTGCTTTCACGCTCAATGACAAATCCAGGCTGACGTTCGTAACCGGGCTGCACTTCTGGATATTGTTTTATTTTTTCTTCTTTACTCGCCCAACGTGCAGTACCGTGCTGCCCGTTACCAACGCGGGTTGCACTTATCTCATTAAGGTTATGACCAAAAAATAATAGAGGTATTACGCAAATACCCGATAATAGTAGCTTTGCCGGCCACATATACGGTATGCATGCAAAAAATGCTGACGTCTTGTCTGCGGCGTTAAATATACTGCCTATTGAAAAAATGTATGTAAGCATACCATAAATCATAATAAAAGCGAAAATGCCGACAACGGCCTTTTCTCCTTTTGAATGAGTAAACAACTATATCCCTCCTAAAATAAGTGTAATTATAAATCCTGCTGAAATAAACGGCGCGAAAGGTATACGCGATTTTCCGTTAGCGTATCTTATTGCTATCATTACAAACGCCGCTATCCCGCCAAGAAAAAACGCAACAACAAGTGACCAAATCGCTCTTATCCCTCCAACAAAAAGGCCGGCCGCTGCGGCAAGTTTTACGTCGCCGCCTCCCATGCCTGAGTGCATAGAAATTAAAAGTATTGGTATACCACCTGCAAGAGCGCCAACAATATGACGATAAAAAGGCGGAGACAAAAAGCTATAAACAAGCCCCGTCCCCGCTATAATTATGTTTATAATGTCTGGTATCTTCATCGTCTTTAAATCTATTACAGCCGCGGCCGAGAGTTCGGCTATAAACGCCGCAGCAAGAATATATAGTGCCGTGACCGTCACTCCTTTTTGTTTTTCCATTTTGATTTTTCAGGTTCAATACTTATTACATCACTCATTCCTCCAGTCCATTGAAAAAATTTTCTTTTACCTGTTCTTTCTTCGGTTTCTGTTGCTGAGCTCGTTCCCTATTCTGATACCTGTCGCGTCCAATCGTAATTCCGCGATTTTCAAGTTCTTTATCAAGGCCTTGCGTAATGTGGTTGTAAGCTTTGCTTATCCTTCTAAAGCACTTCTCAATTGGTATGTTGTTACCCTTAATTTTATCGTAATATTGAGCGAGATAATCCTTTCGGAATTCATATAATGGAAGGTTCAGACGCCGCTGTATCATATGGCTTAGTACTTCTGCCTCAAATTCCATAATTTCTTTCGGTTGTGTGCTCGTCTTGTGCATCAATGCGTGGGCGAATTCGTGTACCATTGTGGCTACTTTCTCACTGTCATTCAACAAGTTGTTTATCGTAATTGTACTGCTGCTTGGACTATAAAAGCCTTTAAGCGCTATCGAATGGACATTGTCCTCAATTACCCTTAAACCTGACATTATAGCGAAAGATTTAAGGCTATCGCAAATAACAGCATGGCCGCCACTATCATATCCCATATCATAAAATTTCGGGTAATCTGATGTAGGACAGGTAGTCTGTGATATATCGAAAACATACGCGGTAGTGTAGTATGTTTTCTTTTTAGTTTCAACTTCATTTGAATATATCTTGTCAAGCATTTCACGCGAAGCATAGCGGACATTTTTCCACTCTTCAGTCTTCGGGTCTTTGTAGTATGTCACCTCATATGGACGCAAGATTTTTATTGCCTTTTCCCCACGCTTTACGTTATACCCAAGTTCTTTCCATCGCCTGAAGCCAGCGACAAAGGTTGCGCCTCTATTTTGCTTATGTATGAGAATAGTATTGTTAAGGCTGTAAATCCAAAATCTCGACTTAAAGTCTATAAGTTCCGCCATTAGACGAGGATCACGTTTATAGTTCTCTATTTCTTTAATAATACTGCGACTTATTTTATCAAATTCAGTATCATGTGAATCTGCCTTGTTGTAAACTCTACGGACTTTGTTTTGTCCTTTTAACAGCTCATGCCTCGCCATAACTCGGTTAAAATCTTCATCGGAAAGTCTTATACCTAATTTTTTTACATCTGAATAAACAGAAGCCGGATCTATTATGTATTCGACGTCCGTTTTTACATAGCTGTCATGATGGAGGCCATTTTCTTTGGTTTTTGAAACAAACACGGAACCTGGATATTTTTTATTATCCTTATACGTTTTATCAGATGTTATGTTGAAGCAAATATATTCCCCTGTTTCGGTCATCCCGGCAACAAGCAAAAGACGCCGGGCTTCCTCCTTTGAGTCGTAAAATTTTATTGTTCCCTGAACGATTTCATGATTATTTTCCATTTCAAAACACTCCTTATTTCTTAAATTTGAACACAAAAAAGAGCCGCAATAACGGCTCTGATAATTTATTATTTATTACCATGCAGGATTTTCGACCATGCATCCCAGCTTCCGCAATGCAAAAAACTTCATTTTCTTTCCCTGATTCGCAGAATTCAATGAGCTGAGTGTATTTACCGTCTTCGCCCTTATCCTTTAGTATATCTATAGAGTCGTAAGGGAAAACATTGAGAAAAAGTTTGGCAATTTCAAGGACTATGCTGGTTTCAGGTAGTATTAATTCCGCAATTATCTTCTCCCCATAAGGTGTTCCACTCCACATTTTATATAAAGTAAGTAATATGAGATTAAAAAGGCACTGAAATTCAATTGAATTTCAGTGCCTTTTTACCTAAATATTATTAGTAAGCTATCATCGTGTCCCCGTCAAACTGAATATGATAGGGATTATCTATTGTTCTTTCCTCTTTGTAAGTGAGAAGCTCGTCAGCCTGTGCCTTTGTCAGCTTCTGAGCATCCGGAACAGTTATATAAAAATAAGTGTTCTGCGGATGAAGTGGATGGGCGATTATTGCTTTTGCTGGGTCATCTGGACCGGTGGATTTTTCTATCGCTACAGCACAGATACCCTTTTGAGATAATCCGTTATTAAGTTCGTTCAGTGCAAAAAGCATTTCAGCTTCGCTGTCGCTTAATTCTTCAATCGGCTTTAAAAACCGAGCTTCGATCTGTTCTCCGAGAAGAAACTGCTCGGCATCTTCCTCCGGCAGCTCCGTAAACATATATTTTCCGCTGTCTGTCTTTACAATTACCTTTCCGTTAATGTAATAAATTGCCTGATTTGGTTCTTGCATTAAAAATTCTTTCTCAGCTGCATAAATCGATACATCCTCACTAATCGGCTGCTTTACTTCTTTAATCATATTGTTTTCTCCCTTTCTTAATATGATTTCGTCAGCATAATTTTGCCGACAAGAATGTTTTCTGCGGACTCTAAACCTCGCGGCCCTATGTGTCCCATGAAGTTTAATGTCTGCAGAATGACCCAAATCATATCGAGTATCACTGCCGATTGTGTAAGCGATTTCACGCATTGGAAGTAGCGACGTATATGCAGCTTCTTGTCTGTTATTATTTTGATATTATAACATATTTTTAGTAGGAATACTACCTTTTTGCAGCTGATTTAAAACAAACTCGGCGTAGTTGTTACCAGCGGCAACAGAATATTTGAGCTAACATCTTTGCTACCCTATTCCTTTCGGCGCCTTCACTGCGACTAAGAAGCTTCCAGAGAGCAAATTCTGTATTGCTATTATTCATTTTCGCAGCAGTTCCATATAAGCAAAAAGGGGCTGTATCCAACACTGATAAAACCCAGTGTTTGATACAGCCCTTTACAATATTTCAACTGTTATAGATTATAGAGTTCTTCTGCTTCCATTACAGAAATACCGTTCTGCTTAAGTACTTCAGTCGCTTTTTCATTATCGGAAACCTTAAAGATTACCAGCGCTTTTCCGCCCACTTTTCCGGCAAAGGCATACATATATTCTATTGCTATGTCCGCTTTCTGGAATATAGACAGTACTTTTGAGAGTGCGCCCGGTTCGTCAGAAATGCCTACCGCAAGCACTTCCTTTACTATGACTGTGAATTCCGCCTCGTTAAGCACTTTGTTCGCAAGCTCAGGGTCGTTGACAATAAGACGCAGTATGCCAAAGTCTGTGGTATCGGCGATAGACATGGCACGGATATTTATTCCGCTGTCAGCAAGCGTTTTTGTTACTTCGGCAAGCCTTCCCTCTTTGTTCTCAAGGAAAACGGAAATTTGTTTTACCATAACAACTCACCCCAGTTTTATATTTGTTAAGACTGCTATATCCTGCGGTTGTCAATTACGCGCTTTACCTTGCCCTCACTGCGTACCAACGTTTTCGGCTCAACCATACGCACTTTGGCATTTATCCCAAGTACCGTATCAAGCCTTGTCCTGATCTTTTGCTCAACATTTTCGACCTCTTTTACCTCATCCGAGAAAATAGACGGGTTCATTTCAACCTGAACCTCGAGAACGTCCATATTATCAACACGATTGACGATAATCTGATAGTTTGGGGTAGTACCCGCAACCTCGAGAAGCACGCCTTCAATCTGGGACGGAAATACGTTGACTCCACGAATAATCAGCATGTCATCGGAACGGCCAGTGACTTTCTTCATTCTCGCAGTCGTGCGCCCGCATGAGCACCTTTCCGTCACAAGCTGTGAAATATCATGGGTGCAGTAGCGAATAAGCGGAAGCCCCTCTTTTGACAGCGTCGTGAAAACTATTTCGCCGGTACTTCCCTCCGGCAAAACTTCTCCGGTATCTGGATCTATTATTTCCGCTATAAAATTGTCCTCCTGTATGTGCATGCCGTCCTGTGCCTCACATTCGCACGCGACGCCGGGACCCATAACCTCGCTGAGACCATAGATATCAATGGCTTTAATGCCAAGGCTCCGCTCAATATCGGCGCGCATCTGCTCCGACCACGGCTCAGCGCCGAAAATGCCCAACCTAAGCTTTGTGTCCTCCGGCTTTATACCCATTTCTGCCATTGTTTCGGCTATATAAAGGCAATATGACGGCGTACATGCGAGGACAGTCGTTCCGAAATCAACCATGGTCTGTATCTGGCGCTTTGTATTGCCGCCGGAAATCGGAATAACTGAAGCTCCGATCTTTTCACAGCCATAATGGATACCCAGCCCGCCGGTGAACAGTCCATATCCGTAAGCAATCTGGACAATGTCGCCGCGGGTAACGCCGGCTGAGGTCAAAGCCCTCGCAAGACATTCCGCCCACATGTCGATATCGTGAGCAGTGTAGCCGACAACGGTTTGTTTGCCCGTCGTTCCAGATGAAGCATGAATACGGACAATCTGCTCCATTGGAGCGGCAAACATACCGAACGGGTATGTATCTCGCAGATCCTGTTTATATGTAAACGGCAAAAGCTTTAAGTCATCAACTGACTTTATATCGCCGGGCAAAAGACCAATTTTCTGCATTTTTTCTCTATAGTGCGGAACATTGGTGTAAACATATTTAACAAGCCTGCAGAGTTTTTGTGACTGGATATTCCTAATCTCGTCCCTGGACATTGTTTCAGCGTATTCGTTGAAATATTTCACTTACAGCTTCCCCTTTCAAATCCCATGTCAAACGCTTTGAGGTTAAGCTCTAACGCCTTTTGCGGGACGCATTTCGCCACCGAATCGCGCCATATCTCGCGGTCAATCCCTCCAAGGCCAAGTCCCGCCATCACGCCGATAAGCACAATGTTTACCGCCCTGATGTCGCCGCACTGAGTGGCAATTTCAGCAGCGTCGAGCGTTATCGCGTTAATATCGCTCTTCTTGAGAGAATCAATAATGCCTTCAGGATATTTTTCCGCACCTGCAATAACAGGCATCGGGTCAATTTGCTGTTCATTGACAATCAATGTGCCCTGCGGTTTTAGATATTTCAAAAAGCGTACAGCTTCAAGCGCCTCGAAGGACAGTATCAAATCCGCGTCACCGATATCTACAAGCGGCGAATTTACCTTTTGACCGAAACGCACATATGTTACAACACTTCCGCCGCGCTGTGACATTCCATGAACTTCCGAAACCTTTACGTCATATCCGGCGGCAAGCGCTGCTCCGCCGATAACTCGGCTTGCGAGAAGAGTGCCCTGACCGCCGACACCGACAATCATTATATTCATTCCCTGCATAATCTCCATTACTCCTTTACCTTACAATAGCGCCAAAGGCACACATTTTTGTGCAAAGGCCGCAGCCGCAGCACAGAGCATTGTTAATCATAATGCCGTCATCTTTCTTTACTATTGCCGGACATCCAAGTCGCATGCAACTGCTGCACTTTTTGCACTTTTCGGTATCAATAGCGTAAGGCGCCCCGTAATGAACATTTTTGAGCAGAGCGCAGGGACGCTGCGAAATGACAACTGAAGGCTCTTCCACAGCCGTTTCCTCGCGAAGAACCTTTTCGAATTCTTTAAGGTCGAACGGGTCGCAGATTCGGACGCGCGAAACGCCGATGGCCTCGCAAAGCTTTTCGAGGTCCACCTGTTTTGTCGGCTCGTTCTTTATGGTAAAGCCGGTGGTCGGGTTGTGCTGGTGTCCCGTCATACCGGTTATTGAGTTGTCAAGGATAACAACTGTAGATACGCCTTTGTTGTAAACTATGTCGATAAGTCCCGTAATACCCGAATGGATAAATGTAGAATCGCCCAGAACAGCAATCGTCTTCTTTGCAAAATCCTTGCCGCGTGCTTTTTCCATGCCGTGGGCCATGCCTATGCTGGCACCCATGCAGACGCAGGTATCCATTGCTTCCGACGGCGGCAGAGCACCGAGCGTATAGCAGCCGATATCGCCGCAGACGGTAAGCCCAAGCTTTTTAAATACAAAGAACGCTGCTCGATGGGGGCACCCCGGGCACATAACCGGCGGCCTCTGCGGAATATTGCCGAACGCAGCAGGCTGTTTGAAGTCTTGACGATAGTCCTCTTCAACAAGGTCAGCGCAGATATCGGCAAAGCTGTTCCTGACCATATTTGTAGAAAGCTCGCCCTGAAGCGTCAGCCTCTCTTTTCCGATGACCTTTATGCCGAGCTTTTTGATGTGGTCCTCGAAATACGGTTCAAGTTCCTCGACGACAATGAGGGTTTTGACCTGCGACGCAAAATCAGCGATTTTCTTTTCCGGAAGCGGATAGACAAGGCCCAATTTTAAGAAACTCGCCTTTGGATAAGCTTCCTTTGCATATTGGTATGCTATGCCCGAGCAGATTATACCGACCTCACGGCTGCCCCATTCAATACGATTGAGCTCCGTTTCTTCAGCAAATTCCCGCAAGTCATTGTCGCGTTTCTCAACAACCTGATGGCGTACTTTCGCCATGCCCGGCATCATGACATATTTTCTGAAATCCTTCTTATATTCCTTTAATTTATAGTCCTCGCGCGGGGATGTTTCAACAAGGCTCTGGGAATGAGCGATTCTTGTGGTCAGCCTTAAAAGGAAGGGCGTGTCAAACCGCTCGCTCAGTTTGAGGGCCTCACGTGTGAAATCATAACACTCTTGGCTGTCGGCAGGCTCAAGCATCGGGACATGCGCAGAGCGGGCGTAATAGCGGCTGTCCTGCTCATTCTGGCTCGAGTGCATGCCCGGGTCATCGGCAACAGCTATAATCATACCGCCGTTTACGCCTGTGTACGAAACGGTAAAAAGCGGGTCTGCAGCGACATTTAAGCCGACGTGCTTCATGGCGCAGATTGAACGCGCACCGGCAACTGACGCGCCGATAGCAACCTCAGTCGCTACTTTTTCATTCGGCGCCCATTCGCTGTAAACATCATCAAACTTGGCAATATTCTCTGTAATCTCTGTGCTTGGCGTTCCGGGATATGCCGAAGCAACCGTACCGCCGCCATCGCGGAATCCGTGTGCAACGGCTTCATTTCCTAACATCAATCGTTTCAATTCCATACCTCCAAAAAGCGTCTGCGTTCTTTTTCTTTTACCAATAAATGTCCTTAAAATAAACGTATTTTTATGTATCAATGAATATACATAGATATACAAATTGCATCTAATTCTTGAGTTTTAAATGTGAACCGGTGCATATTTAATAATGTATGTTAATATTTATTCTATCACATTTGTTTGTGCTGTTCAATGTGCATTTTGCAAGGCCGTTCCAAAAAAAATTCTTTTTTACGAAATTTACTGCCAATTTATTTGCCCCTATACGCTATTATGTGATATAATAGTAAACACATCATGCATCAAGGGGTTATTTAATTGGTAAGTATAACTTCAAAACGAGTAATCATAATCACAGGCCATTACGGCAGCGGAAAAACCAATTTTGCTATAAACCTCGCCCTTGACATATCGCATAACGAACGGGTCTGTCTTGCAGATTTGGATATAGTTAATCCATATTTCAGAGCGGCGGACAGCAAAGATATATTGGAAAAGTCAGGAGTGCAAGTTTTGGCTCCGATTTATGCGGGATCAAACCTTGATATACCAGCCCTGCCGCCTCAGTTTTATTCACTTTTTACTGATAAATTAAGGCGGGTTATCCTTGATGTAGGCGGTGATGACGCCGGAGCGGCTGCTCTTGGGCAATATGCAAAGATTATCAAAGAAGAGGACAACTTCGAGCACCTCTATGTAATCAACGCCCGCAGAGCGCTGACCCAGACGCCAGAGGATGCCGTTCAAATCCTTCATGAAATTGAGGCCGCTGGCCATGTTCCAATAACCGCTATTGTCAATAACACCAACCTTTCAAACGAAACCGATGCCGGAATTGTCCGGGAATCCGTCGCGTTTGCAAATGAGGTATCGCGCCTGTCTTCCCTTCCTATTAAATGCACTACGGTCAAAGAATCAATAGCCAAAGAGCTTTCCGACATAGAGAACATCTATCCAGTAAAAATTTATGTCAAAACGCCTTGGCAGGAATGATTTCAGCTAATAAATATACAGTACGTTCTACGTATTGCTTCATATATAAATAATCTTACGGTTTTACCGAAAACATTACGCCAATCTCACCACCGCGGTGATTTTATATATTCTTAGGAGGTGTCGCAATGCCAAAAGTCACTGTCAATGAAGACTTGTGCAAAGGCTGTGGACTGTGTGTAACAGCCTGTCCGAAAAAAATTATGGTTCTAAGCGATAAGCTTAACAAAAAGGGATATCACCCGGCCCATGTCTTTGAAATCGAAAAATGCATAGGCTGTGCTATGTGTGCCGTTATGTGTCCCGATGTCGCCATTAAAGTCGAAAAGTAATTTTCCGGCTTGCTTCACATTTCGTAAGTCTTTTGGAACTTTTCAATTGTAAATGAACGGAGGTTTTTACATAATGGCTGAAAAAGTATTAATGAAAGGAAATGAGGCACTGGCCGAAGCCGCTATTCAAGCAGGCTGCCGCCATTTTTTCGGCTACCCGATTACGCCTCAGACTGAAGTCGCAGCTTATATGTCAAAGCGCATGCCTAAAATCGGCGGTACATATCTGCAGGCCGAATCAGAAATCGCTGCCATAAACATGGTTTTGGGTGCTGCATCCGCCGGCGTACGTGCTATGACATCATCTTCCTCGCCTGGAATTAGCCTTAAAAGTGAAGGTGTATCATATATAGCGGGTTCCGATCTGCCCTGCCTGATTGTAAACGTCGAAAGAGGTGGCCCTGGCCTCGGCGGTATCCAGCCGTCACAGTCCGACTATTGGCAGGCCACACGCGCCCTCGGCCACGGCGATTTCCAGCTCATCGTCCTTGCTCCTTCAACCGTTCAGGAAATGGTCGATTTTGTATTTTTGGCATTCGACCTTGCAGATACATACCGTATGCCCGCTATGATTCTCGCCGACGGTATGCTCGGCCAGATGATGGAACCGGTCGTCATCGAGAAACCGGAAAACCACAATATTCCGCCAAAAACCTGGGCTACAACAGGCACAGAGTGCAAGAGAAAACACAACATCATAAACTCACTCTATCTGAAACCTGAAGAGCTTAACGAAATAAACGTCAAGCGCTTTGAAAGGTATGAGATAGTCAAAGCTAAAGAAGCACGCGCAGAATGTCTCTATACTGAAGACGCAGACCTTATTGTAACAGCGTTCGGTGCGACATCCCGAATAGTCAAGAGCGCCGTCAAAGCTGCCCGCGAGAAGGGCCTCAAGGTCGGCGTTATACGTCCTATCACGCTCTGGCCGTTCCCGGTTGAAGCATATAAGAAAGCTGCAAAGACTGCAAAGGCTTTCTTGTCAGTTGAAATGAACATGGGACAGATGGTTGACGACGTTAAACTCGCAATCGACTGCTCACGCCCTGTGCATTTCTTTGGACACACCGGCGGCGTAATTCCCACCCCCGCCGAAGTCCTCGAAAACATTGAAAAAATCCTGGGAGGTGTTCAATAATGGCTGTAGTGTTCGATAGACCCCACGCACTTCTCGACGTGCCGTTCCACTATTGCCCCGGCTGCACGCACGGCATTATCCACAGGCTGGTGGCTGAAGCCATTGACGAGCTTGGTATTGAGGGCAAAACAATAGGTGTCGCACCTGTTGGCTGCGCCGTTATGGCATACGACTACTTCGCATGCGACATGGTTGAGGCCGCTCACGGACGTGCGCCCGCAGTTGCAACCGGACTCAAGAGAGCGCTTCCCGACCGCATAGTTTTCACATATCAGGGCGACGGCGACCTTGCCGCTATCGGTACCGCTGAAACCGTTCACAGCGCTACCAGAGGGGAAAACATCACTGTTATCTTCGTCAACAACGCGATTTACGGCATGACCGGCGGACAGATGGCGCCGACAACACTTCCGGGCCAGGTCACACAGACAACTCCTTACGGCAGAGACGTCAAATACGCCGGATACCCTGTCCGCGTATGCGAGATGCTCTCAACGCTTGACGGCGTTGCCTATGCAGAGCGCGTTTCCGTCGACTGCGTAAAGAATATAAACACCGCTAAAAAGGCCATCAAAAAAGCTTTCGAGAATCAGATTAAGGGCCTTGGATTCTCAATTGTAGAGGTTATTTCAAGCTGCCCGACAAACTGGGGTATGTCCCCGAAAGACGCACTGCAGTGGATTCGGGACAATATGATCCCCTACTACCCGCTCGGTGTTTATAAAGACAAAACGCAGGAGGTGGACAAATAATGGCTTTCACACACAGCATACTGCTCGCTGGATTCGGCGGTCAGGGCATACTTTTCGCAGGTAAAGTCATCGCTTATGCGGGCCTTGTCGACGGCCGCGAAGTTTCTTGGCTCCCGTCATACGGCCCCGAAATGCGCGGTGGCACAGCTAACTGCAGTGTTACAATTTCAGACGAGCCCATTGGTTCGCCGCTTATCATAAACCCATCCATTCTTATTGCCATGAACCTCCCGTCCCTTGATAAATTTATCAATAATGTCATTCCCGGAGGCATTGTCATTGTCGATTCCACACTCATCAACAAGAAAGTTGAACGCACCGACGTTAAAACATTCTATGTTCCGGCAACAGGTCTTGCAGACGAAAAGGGTCTCCGCGGCCTTGCCAACATGATTATCCTCGGCAAGCTGCTCAAAGAAACCAAGTTTGCGGATTATGATTCGGTTATCGCCGGACTTCGCAAGTCAGTCCCCCCGCGCAAGGCACAGTTGATTGACTCGAATATTAAGGCAATCGGCATTGGCATGGAACTCTGATAACTTTTTGAAAACTTCCGCCGAATATGGCCCATGTATTATGGGATGTCATATTCGGCGGATTTTTTATTATAAATAAGGCTTTTTTGAGCATTAATAATTATTGCAATAAATATTGACTTCTGTGCTCATCAGCTATAAAATAATGACATTAATACACATTTAAAAGGAATTATAAAATGTATGAATATATATGATAAAGATTTTTATGCGCACAGCGATAAAGATCGCAATCTTAAACAATATCTGAAGTGCATAGAGGATCTCCTGGCAAACGACAAAGTAAAATCCATGTCAAAATACATCCAGCACAGCGATGTTAACTGCCTTGAACATTCTCTATCGGTTTCATATTACAGCTTCATAGTCTGCCGTTATTTGCATCTTGACTGGCGCTCTGCGGCTCGCGGCGGGCTGCTGCATGACCTTTTTCTTTACGATTGGCATAAGCCGCACCCCGGCAGGTTTCATGCCTTCTCTCACCCCTCTATTGCTCTTAAAAATGCCGAAATCTTTAACCTGAATAAAACCGAAAAAGATATAATTAAAAAACGTATGTGGCCTTTGACGATAATTCCGCCGCGTTCCCTTGAATCGCTTATCGTCTCTTTAGTGGATAAATACTGCGCCTTTATTGAATCCTCTGGACTGCGCTACGCTTTCCCTATATTTCGCTTTCGCGGCCATCTTTTCGGAATGAACGAACGGTATATCCGCAATATGGTTATTGCCCAACCAGATTACTAAATTTAAAAGCCCCGGTTTTATGATCCGCCCCTGTCAATGTAGACCAGGGAAATAATTAAAACATGGTTATTGAATAGCTACTGCCAAATGGTGGTAGCTCTTTTTATGCAGCAAACTTTGCCTTGTACTTCAGAATCCGTTTGT